>JASHQK010000295.1 GCA_030039195.1 Candidatus Sulfotelmatobacter sp. | reverse complement strand
CATTGTCGTGAGTGCCCGTGTAAGCGACCGTGTTGCTGACAAAGTTGTTGGGAAGATATGGATTGTCGGCTCGACCGTCGAATGCGAACTGGAGAACCCGAGTTCCGGGCACTTGGAATTGCTCGCGCAGCGCGTGGACGTCGGGGGTGATAAGCCCCAAATCTTCGGCAATGAAGGGCAGGCTGCCAAGTTCTTTTTGCACGGCTTCGAAGAAAGCTGAACCTGGTCCCGGCCCCCATTGCCCTGACTGAGCGGTTGGAGAGCCCGCGGGAACGTGCCAAGCGGCGGCGAAGCCACGGAAATGATCCAGACGAATCGCATCGACATGGGCGAGGAGGGCGCGCAGCCGGTCAATCGACCAGCGATAGCCTGTGGCACGCAGCGCATCCCAGTTATAAACGGGGTTGCCCCACAACTGACCCTCGGCGCTGAAATAATCCGGCGGAACGCCCGCGACGAAGCGGGGATGGCGCCGCTCGTCGAGAAGAAAGAGTTCCGGGTCCGCCCACACATCACTCGAGTCCGGAGAAACGAAAAACGGCAAATCTCCGATCAGCCTCACGCCTTTGGAGTGTGCGTAGTCCTTGAGCTGATCGGTCTGGCGGAACAGGAGGAATTGTGCGAACGAGATCTGGTCAATTTGATCTGCCAATTCTCGTCGTGCCGCGCTCAGAGCGACACTGCGGCGCTCGACGAACTGTTCCGGCCATTCGAGATAATACTCGCCGTGATATCTGGCTTTCAGCGCCTCGAACAGCGCGTAGTCGTCGAGCCAATGCTCCTGTTGTGAGCGGAACTCATCATAGTCCGCGCGCAAATCCCTGCGTGCCCCCCCTTTGAAATTTGTCCAAGCTATTTCGAGCAGACGGGCCTTAAAGGGAATCACGGCATCGTAATCGACCGCATCGTAAGGGAACTCGGCTCGACAGTCCGCCTTCTCCAGCAGTCCTTCTCCAATCAGTGAATCCGGACTAATTAGCGCAGGGTTGGCTGCGAACGACGACATCGACTGATAAGGCGAATTTCCGTAGCCGGTAGGACCGAGTGGCAGCACCTGCCACCACCGCTGGCCGGCACTGTGAAGGCGATCGATCCAGGAAAACGCAGCTGATCCCAGATCGCCGATGCCATACGGCGAGGGCAGTGACGCCACATGCAACAATATGCCCGAAGCGCGGTATTGGGACGGGAATGGCGGAACGCTGCCACTCCCGCCCTCACCGCTCATCGCTGACCTCCGAACCCCACAGCGTTGTTCACGATCTGCTCCGCCTCGCTCACGATGGCGTGGAGATGCGAGGCGCTCTTGAAGCTCTCCGCGTAGATCTTGTAGATATTTTCGGTGCCGGAGGGCCGGGCGGCGAACCAGCCGTTTTGGGCCACGACTTTCAGGCCGCCAATCGAAGCTTGATTGCCTGGTGCTTGGGTCAGCTTGGCGGTAATCGGCTCGCCCGCCAGTTCCGACTCTTTGACGGAATCCGGTGAGAGCGCCGAGAGCTTGGCCTTTTGCTCGGGAGTCGCGGGCGTGTCGATGCGCGTGTAGTAGGGAGTGCCGAACTCTTCCGTCATTTCCTGATAGTGTTGGCCCGGATCTTTGCCAGTGCGCGCCGTAATCTCAGCTGCCAGCAGGACCATGATCAGTCCATCCTTGTCGGTCGACCACACGGTGCCGTCCCGGCGAAGAAAACTTGCTCCGGCGCTCTCTTCTCCTCCGAAGCAGTACGAGCCGTCGATCAGTCCCGGGACGAACCACTTGAAACCCACGGGGACTTCCCGCAACTCACGGCCGAGTTTTTGAACCACGCGATCAATCAGGCTGCTGCTCACCACTGTTTTTCCGACCGCAACCGTCGGCCGCCATTCAGGCCGATGCGTCACCAGATAACGAATCGCGACGGCAAGATAGTGGTTCGGGTTCATCAAACCGGCAACGGGCGTGACGATGCCGTGACGGTCGGCGTCGGTATCGTTGCCGAATGCAACCTGATACTGATCTTTCAATCCCACGAGCCTCGCCATCGCATAGGGACTGGAGCAATCCATGCGAATTCTGCCGTCGTGGTCCACGGTCATGAACGAAAAGGTCGGGTCGATGGTTCGGTTGACGACCTGAACGTTCAACCCGTAAGTCGAATTAATCGGGTCCCAATAGGGCAGGGAAGCCCCGCCAAGAGGATCTACGCCGAGCTTGAGATGGGCGCCACGAATCGCGTCGATGTCGATGACATTGCTGAGATCACGAACGTAGGGCAGAACAAAGTCTTCCTGACGCGTGGTAGCTTCTCGAATTGCTTTTTCGAACGGCATGCGCTTCACTGCGGCATTTCCCGTGCGCAGCAGCTCGTTCGCACGATTCTGGACCCAGCCAGTAACCGCGGTGTCGGCAGGGCCACCGTCGGGAGGGTTGTACTTGAAACCACCGTCCTCGGGCGGGTTGTGCGACGGCGTGATGACAATGCCGTCGGCGAAGTGATCCTTGCGCCCGCGGTTGTAAGCCAGAATGGCACGCGAGATCACAGGAGTTGGAGTGACACCGTCATTCTCCTGAATGACGGTCTCAACGCCATTCGCGGCCAGCACTTCAAGAGCCGTGCGCTGTGCCGGAGCGGAGACCGCATGGGTATCCTTGCCCATGTAGAGAGGCCCGTCGATGGCTTGCCCTCGCCGGTATTCGCAGATCGCCTGCGTGATCGCCAGGATGTGCGCTTCGTTGAAGGTGCCGTGAAGAGGCGATCCACGGTGCCCGCTGGTACCGAAACTGACCCGTTGGTTAGGGTCGCGCACGTCGGGCTTGTGTTCGTAATAATCCTTGTCCATCTGCGCAACATCGATCAGCAGTTCTTTGGGCGCGGGCTTGCCGGCAAGCGGGGAAACCGACGCTTCAGCGGCAGTCGTCTGAGGCTGCCTTTCTAAGGTATGGGGCATGGATCCACCTTCCAAATCTCAGTTGTGTATTCGTGAATCGTGCGATCCGCGGAGAATTTTCCTGAGCTCGCTACATTCAGGATCGCCTTTTCGGCCCACGCTCCGGGGTTGCGGTAGAGTGCGCCCAGCCGTTCCTGCGCTTCGACGTAGGACTTGAGATCAGCCAAATGCATATAGCGATCCCCGAAAAGCAGAAGCGTATCTCGCAACGGTTCGAAGGCTCCCGGCTCGTAGTGGCTGAAGTAGTTGGAAGAGATAAGGTCGATGGCAGCGCGCGTCTCGCGATCATGCTCATAGTGCCACTCCGGACTGTACCAGGAGCGGCTGTTTTCGACCTGCTCCACGGTGAGCCCGAACAGGAAGAGATTTCCTTCTCCGGCCTCCTCTGCCATTTCGATGGTTGCTCCATCCCTGGTTCCAACCGTGAGCGCGCCGTTCATCATGAACTTCATGTTGCTGGTTCCACTCGCCTCGTAGCCGGCGGTGGAAATCTGATTCGATACATCGCTCGCCGGAATGAGCCTCTCCGCCAGCGACACGTTGTACTCCGGTAGAAAGACGACTTTCATGCGGCCGCGCACGATGGGATCGTTGTCGATCGTGCCCGCCAGGTTGTTGATGAATTTTATGATGAGTTTCGCGAGCCGGTAAGCCGGCGCCGCTTTTCCGGCGAAAAAGAACGTGCGGGGCACAATCTCCAGTTCAGGATTCTGCCGCAGCCGGTTGTAAATTACAATGATACGCAGCGCATTCAGCAATTGCCGCTTATATTCGTGAATCCGCTTGATCTGGCTGTCGAAGATCGTATCGGCGTCTACAATTTGCCCAGATGTTCGCTTGAGCCAGTCCGCGAAACGGACCTTCGCCTCGCGCTTGGCACCGAGGAATGATTGCCGAAAAGCGGAATCCGCGGCCAGCGGTTTAAGATCGCGAAGCTGGTTAAGATCGGTTATCCACTTGTCGCCAATAGCGGACGTAATCACGCGCGCCAGGCTCGGATTCGACTGCAGCAGCCACCGGCGCGGCGTGACGCCGTTGGTCTTATTGTTGAAACGCTCGGGAAACATCTCCGCCAAATCCTTCACAGTTGTAGTCCGCAACAGTTTGGAATGAACCGCGGCAACGCCGTTGGTGCTGTGCGAACCGACAATGGCGAGATTGGCCATGCGAATCTTGCGCGGACTTGCTTCTTCGAACAGGCTGATGCGCTCGACGCGGCCCTCATCGTTCGGGAAGCGCATCCGAACTTCGTCGAGCAGGCGGCGGTTGACTTCGTAAATGATCTCGAGCTGCCGGGGAAGAAGCGTCTCAAACCATGCTACCGGCCACTTCTCGAGAGCCTCGGGCAGGAGTGTATGGTTCGTGTAGGCCAACGTCCTCCTCGTCAAATCCCAAGCCTCGTCCCAGCCCAGATGCGCATCGTCTAAGAGAATGCGCATCAATTCTGCGACGGCCATCGAAGGATGCGTGTCGTTGAGTTGGATGGAGGCTTTCTCAGGCAACTTGCCCCAATCACTGTTGTGCCGGAGGAACCGGCGTATCAAATCAGCCAGAGAACACGCGACCAGAAAGTACTCCTGCACGAAGCGCAGCTGTTGCCCCGCACTCGTTGAGTCATCCGGATACAGCACGCGGGTCAGTGATTCGGCTTCGAGCGTCCCGCCCAGTGCCCCGACGAAGTCTCCCGTGCCAAATTCCTGAAAATCAAAGAAGTCTGCAGCTGCCGCTGCCCACAGGCGGAGGGTGTTGATAGTTTTTCCTCCGAAGCCCACGACCGGCCGGTCAAAGGGAATGCCGAACAACGTCGATGGACGATCCGGTATCACCTCCACTCGTCCGTCCCGCAGCTTGAACGTGACGTTCAGCTTGATATCCACCTTCTCGTGCTGGCGACAGATCTCCCAAGGGTCTCCGTCGCGCAGCCAGTTGTCGGGACTCTCTCGCTGCCAGCCGTTCACAAACGACTGCCGAAACATGCCGTATTCGTAACGCAGACCATAGCCCGTGCCCGGCAGCTGCATCGTGGCCATCGAGTCCAGGAAGCACGCTGCAAGGCGGCCCAGACCTCCGTTTCCCAGTCCTGCATCCGGCTCCTGCTCAATCAACTCGGGCCAGTCCAACTTTTTTTCTTTGATGACTTCCTGCACCATGGGATCAAGCAAGAGGTTGCTGACGTTGTTGGTCAGCGACCGCCCGAGAAGGAATTCCATGGAGAGGTAGTAAATGCGTTTGGCATTCTGCTGCTCGTAGGTGGTCTTGGTTTTCACCCAACGCTGCGCCAGAATGTCACGCACACCGTGGGAGAACGCCTCGAAACGCTCCCGGTCGCTGGCGACCTTGGGGTCGATAGCCCGGTCGAAAACCAGGTGCCGGTCGTAAAGCGCGTCCTCCTTCCCGGCGAATGGAATCGAACCCGTTCCGTACCGTTGCAGAAGTCTGGCAATGTCCGGTGGCTTTGTCGTCAAGGGAACGACCTTTGCGGAGTCTGGGCGCGAGATGCTTTTTGTGCTCATTCGGGATCCTCATACGCCGCCTTGGACTTTCGCCGGCGTCTATCGGAAGAGATGCAAATTCTCGACAAGTGATGACAACAGAAATCGCACGGGTGAAACAATTGAACGATAGTATCGGCGATACCTTGGTATCAGTCTATCCGACGTGTACCAATTCCGCTCCTCACCGGCTACGCATTTCGCGAGCAGCTTTCTTACGGATGGGTCTTTTCAGATGTGACCAAGGCAGAAGCGTGACACAAGCGTCTTAACTCTGGCACATGCCGCACGTTCGAACAGAGCCCGCCGCGAATTCACCGATGCGCGGTCCGGCCCATTCTCATGCTTCCCCCACCGAGCCAGTGGCTTCGAGACTTATCAACCGCTGACAACCGCCGAAAGATGCGTTGAAAGTGCCGAAACAGGCGTCGGCAGTCATTGCTACCTACCTCTCAACAGCTCCCTCGCTTCATTAGAGTGAGCGATTTGCTCAGGGACTCTTGCACATGGCTTGGCATTTCAGATGCTCCGATCTGCTTGTGGTGGGGAGGGTTGTAGTGAACAAGTTTTCCATCGTCGGTAGAAGAGCGTGGCGTTTCTTTGTCCTTTTGCTGTGCCTTTTTGTATCAAGGAATTCCACCGCTCAGAGGCAACTTACTCTCCTGCCTGACGGGCCCCGGCCGGCGCCAGGAACCATCGTCGGCACTGTAGTTGACGCAAACGACGATGGCGTTCCAAACGCCACCGTCGTCCTCGAGGGCGCCACTCGCGAGACTCCGCGCACGTTCGTCACGAACGATGAGGGATTTTTTGAATTCCACGGTGTCGAGCCGGAGACATATCATGTCAAGGTCACCGCACAGGGGTTTGCAGACTGGACCTCAGCGGACTTAGCACTGAAGCCGGGCCAATACTTCATCCTGACCGTTCCCAGGCTCCAGATCACACCCGCATTCACGTCGGTGACTGTAGGTTATTCCGCCGAGCAGGTCGCCACCGAGCAGGTCGAACTCGAGGAGAAGCAGCGCATTTTCGGAATTATCCCCAATTTCTACGTAAGCTATGACCAAAATGCTGCACCGCTCACCGCGAGCCTGAAGTTCCGACTCGCCGCCAAGGTCGCCTTCGATCCGATCACCGTTGTCGGAGTGGGTATAGCTGCGAGCGCCGAGCAGGCCGGAGACAACCCGAACTACCCCCAGGGTTGGAAAGGTTTCGGGGAGCGCTATGGCGCTGTTTACACCAATGGCCTTACCGACATCATGATCGGGGGCGCTATCCTGCCGTCGCTTCTACACCAGGACCCGCGCTACTTTTACCAGGGTACCGGAACAACGAAGTCTCGTATTCTCCACGCCGTCTCGAGCCCCTTTGTGTGTCGAGGAGACAATGGAAGGCCACAGCCGAATTACTCGACGATGGGCGGCGATCTGGCCTCGGCCGCAATTTCGAATGCCTATTATCCAGCGTCGAATCGAGGTCTCGGACTGTTTTTCGGAAATTTCCTAATCGGAACCGGCCAACGAGCCGCCGCCAACCTGGCACAAGAGTTCATCCTTAGTCGCGTCACGCATAGACCCAGGCGTCAAGAGTAAGCGTGCTTCCCAGCGACACAAACTTTGCGCTGGTGAGCATACCGGTGTGCACGCGGTGGCCATGTCAGCTGGCTTTTTGGCGGCTCTCGTTCTCCCTGGCCGCCACAGCGCTGCCTGTGCGCTGGGGCTGCGGAGTTTGCGCTGCAGACTGAGCCAGCCAGACTTCGAACCGGATTCTTCCGAGCCTCGCGGTGTCCTCGGGAACGAGCGTTCGCTCCTCCACATCGATGTCGTAGTAGCGCCCGTGTGGGTCCGTGGCCACTTCGCGCGGATCCTTCCACGCGGCGAAAGCTTGCCGGACGAGTTCATCTAGACGAAACCGCTCCGGCCCTCCCAATTCCACGGTGCCGTTCACCGGCGGGCCCATCGCGATCTGGCGTACCACGCTCGCGACATCGTCGGCCGCCATCGGCTGAATGAGCGCAGAAGGCAGACGCACCTTGTTGCCGTCGGTGGCAGAATCAGCGATCGATTTGACCGATTCGAAGAACTGCGTCGCGCGGATAATTGAATAAGGAATGGATGAGCCCTTGACTAAATTCTCCTGAACGACTTTTGCGCGGATGTAGCCGCTCTGCAGCATGTGCTCTGATCCCACGACGGACAATGCAACGTGATGTCGCACACCAGCTGCAGATTCAGAGGCGAGGAGGTTGCGGGTTGATGTCCCGAAGAACTTCATCACCGCCGTGTCTTCCCGCGCGGGAGCGTTTGATACGTCAACGACGACCGAGGCACCTTTCAGCGCTTCGGCCAATCCCTCGCCCGTGACAGCGTTGACCCCTGTGCTGGGTGCTGCCGCGACTGCCTCGTGTCCATGCTCCCGAAGCTGGTTGACAAGCCTGGATCCGATTAATCCCGTACCGCCGATCACCACGGTTTTCATGATTTGCGAGTGAGTCGCTTATCAGCCAGCTAATCGTACTTTGTCGGACGTCGGTTGCGCATTGAACAGTTTCAGGCGGGAACTCACGACCTGCTTCACGGAATCCAGGACCGGCGGCAGAATCTTATAGGGCACAACTTCGCGCGGCTGACGGGTCAGGCTGCTTTCCAGAGACTGGCGCCAGGCGACCCGCAGTTCAGTATTAATGTGGATGATGTTGATTCCGGCGGCGACCGCACGTACAAAATCTTCATCCTCGGTTCCCGAGCCGCCGTGCAGGGTGAGAAAGACTCCGGCTGCCTTTTTGATTTCGGCAATTCTCTCGATATTCAGATGCTTCTTGCTCTTGCCTTCGACCATGCTTTCCAGCATGCCGTGCATGTTGCCGACTGCCGGAGCAAGGACGTCGATTCCAGTGGCGTCGACAAATTGTCGAGCCTCCTCAGGTGTGGAGAGGTTCCTGAACTCGTTGTTGACGGTTTCGTGGATTTCGGAGCCGGTTCCGATGTTACCTATCTCTCCTTCCGCGATGATTGCGGGGTTGATCGCCTTGATGGCTTCAACAGTTTCTTTCGTGCTAGAAACATTCTTGTCGAAGGGCAACGCGGAGAAATCGATTACGACTGAATCGAATCGTGCCCTCGCTGCTTCCTCTGCCTTTGCCCGTGAGTGGGTATGATCTGCGTTAAGGAAAACTGGGACGCCGTATTCTTCGCGCATGACTTTCACAAGCGCTGCGAGTTCATATGTCCCAAAAAAGTCTCGTTCGCCTTCCGACGCGCCAACGATTACCGGCACTCCGACCTCAACCGCGGCTGCCAGAACCGCCTTGAGCAGCACCAGATCGGCAACGTTGAAATGGCCAAGCGCCGCGCCTTCTTGTTGCAAACGAGTCAAAACATTTCGTAGTGCGTCCATGAGGGTACTCCTTTCAGTGTCGCAGATGCCGACCAATATTGCTCCAGAACTGCACGGTCATTCAGAGCCACTCACACTTTTCTTAGACGCAGGGTCACGCTGCTGCGGTGGCCGGCGCAATTTTCTGATGTACAAGTCGCAGCGCACGCTTGACCACGTTATCGACGTTGAATCC
>JASHQK010000294.1 GCA_030039195.1 Candidatus Sulfotelmatobacter sp. | reverse complement strand
ATCCGGATTTCAACTTCACCATTCGCACTGCTCCAGCCGAATGCGTGGGCGTGCGCTATTTCCACTGGTACATGAGCGTGATCTCGCGCCTGACGCGCACCGCCGGCTTCGAACTCGGGTCGGGAATGTTCATCAACTCCGTGATTCCCGAAGAAGCCGCCGAATTTCTGCGGAATGTAAAAGTCGAGGCCGCCGTGGGAGCAGTCTGAGCCGGCTGACGAACCGAGACATCACTGCAGCACGGGGACACCGAGCCACACGCACATTTTCTTGGTGACTCCGTGCCTCCGTGGTCAAATCGTGACTTCAGTCACTCACTCGTTCGAACTTCGCCCCATTCACGCCCAGGTCGGCTAAAGCTTCCTCCAGCTTGCGCACGACTTGCAGGTTGCCTTCGGCATTGCCGACCAGTTCGTACATGCGGGCCAGGCCAAATAAATAATCGCTGGGCGCGACGATATAGCGCGCCGTCGTGCTGGGATAGGGAGATTCCTGCAGCGCCGCGGTGCGCAGGGTGTTGCTCGACACATTGAAATTTTCGATCGGAGCGCAATCCGTAATGCCGGCCAGGGGATGAAATCGCGCGGCCAGCGTGCGGAGTTCGAGGTTGAGGCCCAAAAACTCGTCGCCTTCGACGTTGCCTTCGAGCACCATCAGCAGAATCTTGTGCTCGCGATCAAGTTCAAAATGGTGCGCCATCGTTGGCGAGGCTGCGCGTAACCTGCCCCTATACGTCCGTGAAAATCAGCCATGGGCAGCAGCTCGGCAGATAAGTCGATCCTAATCTGGATTTCGACCTCACGGCCAGCTATCGAGTAGTCATGTCCTACCGAAGGTTTGCTGGAAGCTATAGCTTCTGGAAGCTATAACTGGGACGATGCGTTATGGCGGAGGTGTGGTTGTCATCCTGAGCAAGCGCCGTTGCGTAGCGAAGAGCCTGTCCTGAGCGGAGTCGAAGGAATCTGGGCGATCCGCGCGAAAGCGTCGCAGTTGCGCGCAAGAATCGCGCGTTTGGATCGCTTCCATTTTAGCTGACCCGCTACCGAAGCCTCAAAATCATTGCCACGCGGCGAGCACGCCGCTCAGAATTTCCGCGGCTTTCTGCAGCTGGGCCAACTCGTCTGGCGGCAGATTCTTGAGTTGCTCTGCCAGCGATGCGATGCGCTGGTGCCGTGCCCTCTGTAGCAGCCGTGTCCCTTTCGCGCTGGCGCGGATGCGCGTGCGGCGCGCATCGTCGTCGTCATGCGTGATTTCGACGAGATGGCAGCGGGCCAGGCCAGCCACGATGCGGCTCATCGTCGGGGGCTTGACCTGCTCAGCGCTGGCGAGTTCGCCCAGCGTCTTCGCTCCGCCGAAAACCAGCACCGAGAGCGCGGAAAGCCGGGCCGGCCCCTGGCCGCTGGAAGCGTCTTGTGTGCGGACGCGGCGCAGCACGTGAATCGCCGCCGAATGCAGCCGGTCCGCCAGCGCCACAACCTCCGCGGGGAGTTCTTCCATTCCCGTGCCGGGCTCTGGTTTCTTACCCGGTTTGTGGTTGGACATAGGGCTTGACTTCTCTCTTCAAATATAGTTAGCTATGCTAACTAATTCTCCAGAGGAGGTCAAGATGATGAGCAGCGTAGCGACGGGAGCGGGAATCACGCGGCTGGGGCAGATTCAGATTCGCGCTCATGACGTGGAGCGAGCGGCGGCATTTTATGAGAACGTGCTGGGATTGAAGCTGCTGTTCAAAGCCCCGCCGGGGCTGGCATTTTTTGATTGCGGCGGCGTGCGGATCATGCTCGATCATCCCGAGAAATCGGAATTCGATCATGACAGCTCGATCCTGTATTTCACCGTGCCCGACATTCAGGCCGCGCACGCGGCCATGAAGGCACAGAACGTGAAATTCGAGGACGAGCCGCACATGATCGCGCGCCTGCCCGACCACGACCTGTGGATGACTTTCTTCCGCGATAGCGAAGGCAACCTGATGGCGCTGATGAGCGAAGTGAAACGGTCGTGACGTGCTCTGCTCTGCCTGCGATAGCCTCCCGCGTTGTCATCCTGAGCGAAGCGAAGGACCTGTGTAGTTCCGGGCCGACTCGAGTGCGCTCCGTAGGTCCCTCGGCGCAAACGGTGCGCCTCAGGATGACAGGCGAGAGATAATTGGTCGGGGGCGGTATGAACGAGAACAGTTTTAACAATGCGCGCAGCTTCGCCGTGCCGTGGCTGGCACTCACAGTGGCCTTCGCATTGCATATTTTCGACGAAGCTACCACCGGATTCCTCGATGTTTATAACCCAACCGTGACCATCCTGCGACAGCGCTGGTCGTGGTTCCCCATGCCAACGTTTCAATTTCGCGAGTGGCTGATCGGATTGCTCATCGCGCTCGCGCTTTGTTTCGCGCTCACGCCGCTTGCCGCGCGCGGCGCGCGTTGGCTGCGCCCGCTGGCGTGGATTGTGGCCGTGATTCAATTCTCGAATGCCATGGGCCACTCCATCGGAACGATTCTCGGCCATACGGTCGCGACCGTGACGTTCCCGCGGCCCGCGCCAGGATTCTATTCGTCTCCTTTCCTTTTCATTGGATCGATCTGGCTGATGGTGCGTTTGTGGAAGACCTCTCCGAGTCGCGCCGCTGCCATTCCGGCGACAGCGTAGAGAACCCTGAGTAAATTCCAACTTCTCCGTCTGTCATCCTGAGCGAAAAGGCGCACGGAGGAAACCAGCACCTGCGCTCTTCGTACTCCTTCGTGTCCTTCGTGGTCAGCGAATCTGGGACACTACCAAGTCCGAGGTCTTGAGGTCCGAAGTTACTTTCCTCTGCTATCATCGCCTGAGGCGGAGTCGCTAGGTGATGATGGAAGACTTCGAAGACGAACAGATTCCATTAGTTTCCGGAAGAGGAGAAGGAGTCATGGAAGACACTCCGGCTACAGGCGCAGGCGCCGGGCGCCGAAACGAAGACATTGCACTCGATTTGATGAAGTTCGTGGCCATGACCACGGGCTATGGACGAACCACCTCAACGGGCGTGGGATTTCAAGGTACCGGCTCCGCGGCCAAGCCGGAAGACTACGCCGAGCGCCTGCTCGAACTCTACGGCAAGTGCCTGAACGCCGTCGGCGGGAAAAAGTAGCTCCACCGAACCGATCGGGGATTTCTTCGTTTTTTCTCCGCTCGGCACAAGTTCTAAAAATGCATCGAAGCTTGCGCCCTCGGCATCTAGGCGCAGCATGGAACTGAATCTCGAGCACACCATCGCAGTTCTGGCCCGCACTCCTGCGGCGCTCAATGCGCTCTTGCGCGATCTGCCCGAAGAATGGACGCTCGGCAACGAAGGCGACAAGACCTGGAGCGCGTTCGATGTCGTCGGACATTTGATTCACGGCGAGCGCACCGACTGGATGCCGCGAGTGCGCAGAATTTTGGAATCAGGCGACAGCCGGGCGTTCGATCCCTTTGACCGCTGGGCGCAGGAACGCGAGAGTCAGGGCAAGACGCTGCCGCAACTGCTCGATGAGTTCGCGCACTTGCGATCGGACAATCTGAATGCGCTGCGCTCGCTGAACCTGCGGCCAGAGGATTTCAGCAAGCGCGGCCGACATCCGGCGCTCGGAGTCGTGACGCTCTCAGAACTGCTGGCCACCTGGGCCGTGCACGATTTAACGCATCTGCATCAGATCTCGCGGGTGATGGCCCATCAGTATCGCGAGGCTGTCGGACCGTGGCGGGCATTTCTGGGAGTGATGCACTGCGCCGGTCACAGCGCGCCTCCAAAGAAGTAGAGATCCATGTAGGGGAGGGGGCAGGCTTATTGCTCGCTCCGCTGGCAACCACCCCGGACGAATGCGCCCCGGGGCCACATAAAACAAAAGCCGCGCTCCAAAAGGGCGCGGCTCTGTTCTCGAATGCCTCTCGGTCGGAGTCGAATGACCACACCTCCACCGATTCCAGAAAGCAGTTCAGTCGCAAACAATTCTCGGAAAATTAGTGGCGCTTCTTGCCTTTTTTCTTCGCCTTCTTGGCCGGTTTCTTGGCCGCTTTTTTCTTCGCCGGTTTCTTCTTGGCAGCCTTTTTTGCTGGTTTCTTCTTCGCCGGCTTCTTCTTGGCAGCCGCTTTCTTGGGCTTGGGTTTCGAGGCACCTCCGCCACCCGCAGCCGGCGGAGCCGGCGCTGGAGTCGCGGCTACCGGTTCCGGTTCAACCGCTTCCGGTTCGCCTGCGCCTGGTTCTTCCTCTTCTTCCTCTTCCTCTTCGAAATCTTCTTCCAGCGACTCGCTATAGGCGCCGCTGTCGCCAAACTCATCTTCTTCGTCACGTCCGTAGAGCGTTGGGTCGTAGAACGTCATTGCTCCTCCTGATTTTCAGTCGCGGCTTGGGGGCGGAACAGCGCGCCCTGGCTGCAGGCACGAGATATTTAAAAGACCACCGAAACTTCTTTGCAGGAACGGCGCGTGATTATAGCACGACGTTCGGTGCAGCCTGCAAGGACTCGAAACACGCTCGCAGGCTCGTAATTCTGTTATCACAGGCGAGCCCGGATGGGAAGGGGAAAACACAGGAGGGGACAATTTATCAAGGGCGAATTCTCACAGAACTGGGCGGCGCCGGGACCCGTCGCTGCGCTCCCTCAGACATTCCCAGGATTGAGCTTCGCACGCCCCTCAGCCAAAACGATGAAGCCGGGCCGGATGATGGGGGTCGGTAAACTCCATCAGCTCAATCGGCATACCGGATTCCACGATAAAGGCAACGCGAACTCCGGGCGAGGGGCTGTTCGGCGCGATCAGCAGCTCCTTTCCCACAAGTTCGGCATCCAGGTCGCCGACCTCAAAGGCCACATGCGGCATTCGCCGAATCAAATCCGGCACATTGGCTCCCTCTTCGAAGCGCATCCATTCCAGGCCATACTCGCTTTTCTCGTGGCCTACGATGAACACTTTGTGTTTAGCCAGATGACTCTCGCCGGGTCTCGGCTCGGTGGTTGGGATTCCCAGATGGTGATATCGCCGCATCGGCGCTCCTATTCCGTCACCATCATAACCTCCGAAGAGCGCTGAAGGGTGTCCCGGTTCGTCGGAAATCCTGATTCGCGTCAGCCATCGCGCGTTACGCGCGACCCCGGACGAATGCATCGGGGGCTACACAATCAGCTTGTGTAGGGGCGCAGGAGCCTACCGTGAGGAGCCACGCCCGGAGTAGGCATGGACCCTTGGTCCACCAAAGAAATTGAAACTCTCGTGGGGTGCCCCACGTCTCGCCGGTTTTGCGAGACGTGGGAGTTTCGATAGGGCGCGGTCGAAGGGTCCGCCTCGCGGAGCGTAGCGGACGCCTCGGACCTGTCTAATCGGGAGCGTCTTACTTCCCCAGTTGTCCGATGACCTCTGGCAACACCGGCGTTCCTTCCAGCCGGACCGAATCCAGCGCCGCTGGGCTCAGTCCCAACGCGCTTACGATCGTCGGCGCGACCTGCCGGGTCGCGACCACAGCTGCGACCGTGGCCGGCTTGAGGCTCGGATTCGAAACCAGCAGTATCACGTTCGTGTCGTCGTGGGCGAATCCGCCGTGGTCGCCGATCATGGTTGTGCTGCCCGAGTAGGTTACGCCGACATTCGGGGTGACTATGATGTCAGGAGACCGCGTATCTTCGCCCGGCTCCAGTCCGCCGAGGTTGTAATTCAGCGCAACGCTCGGTCCGTAATAGATTTCGCCCATACCGATGGCCGCCGCGTTGTTTTCCAGCAGATCAACTGCGGTTTCGACATTTACTCCCTTTTTCAGCCAAAGGACGGAAACATCGTCCTCAGTCGCGCCGATTCCGGTGGTATTCAGCGGCGACTCGGAGTAGGGAATCATGTTGCCCAGCAGCGTAGCGGGCGTATTGGTGCCGTCGGCCACGTAGTGGCTCGTATCGATCGGCGACTCGCCATGCTTGGCCGTCACGATCAGCAACGTGTCCTGGTAGATCCCCGCATCTTTGAGCGCACTGACGATAGCCCCGATGCAGGTGTCGACATACTCGACTTCGTTCAGCAACTTGGCGCTGGGCAGGGCAGCAGCGTTTTGATATCCGCCCGAAGCGACGCCGGGCTCGTTTACCGACTGCCCGACATAGACCGATTGAAAGTTCATGCCGAACACCGCCGGAACCGTAGCCGCAGCGCCGGAGTGCGTCTTGCCTGCAATCTGATTGAGCAAGGCATAGACTTTAATCGCGTCATAGCACTGGATATTTTCAAAACTGCTGTTCCATCCGCTCAGGCTGGCCGTATCGCGAATCGGATCGCAGGGAATACCGTCGAGAGTCTTTACTCCCGGCAAGGCGACCACGTTCGAGTCGACTTCCGGCGAATAATAGTCGTCGAGGCCCTTGCCGCCCGGTCCGCCTACAAACGAATACGATGGGTGCTTGTCGATCCATGCGGTGTAGCCGCCCGCGGCATGGATTACGCCAAACAGAGTGTTGATCCGGATGAAATTCCACGGCCAGACTCCAGCGCAGCCGAGCTGCGGATCGCGGACCAGCTTCAGCGGATCAAGCGAAGCAATGCCGCCCTCGGTCAGCCCGGCCCCGGGAGCGCCGCCGTTCAGCTTGGTGTCATCCAGATCGACACCTTGATCGTTGTCGGTGGTAGTTCCGGTCGGCTCGGCGTAAGGCGTGCATGGGCCCGCGGCCAGGCCGGTTCCCGTGGTCTTTGCCGGAGCATCCAGCGACCGATCATAGGCCACGTCGTAATAGAGCCCGGTCGTTTTGGGCGTGCCGCCCGAAGCCAAAGCAGCCATGCCGGGGAACGAGTCCGAAGGTTTCGAGGACTCCGTGTTCACATAATTAATGCCGGTCCGGCTCAGTGCCGCCATGTTCGGACAATAAGGATCTCCGCCATTTACCCCCGCAATGCCATGGGAGCAGTTGTAGAAATCGACCGCATGCATGCCGTCGATGCTCAATAGCAGGACATGTTTGATCTGGCCTGAGCCTACTTCATTGGAATTAGCTGTCGTAACTGCCGTGAAGAACACCATTGCCGTTGCAAATGCAGCACCTACGAACAGAAATCGATTTGTTTTCATAAATCCTCCGAAAAAGTCGCAGTCGGCAAAGAGCGCGGCATTACGCCGCGCCCTTCGCTGTGTTTGAGCTGAGAAGTCCCCGCGGCTAACGAGGGACCGCGATGAGTCCGCCTAGAACAGCTTGGGAAGGACCTCTGTTCCTTCCAGTTGCACCGCCTGCAGAGCACCAGGATTCAGTCCCAGAGCTTGGAGGATGGTCGGAGCCACCTGCATGGTGGTCACGGGGATGGTAACGATATTGGCACGTAAGCCGGGATTGGAGACGAGCATGATGACGTTGGTGTCATCATGCGCGAAACCGCCGTGCTCGGCCTGCTTCTTGGTGCTGCCCGAGTAGGTGACGCCGATGTGAGGCGTAACCAGAATATCGGGAGTGCGCGGGTCGCCCACGGGTGGTAATCCGGGAGCATTGAAGAGTTGCGTGATCGAGGCTCCCCAGAAAATCTCGCCGATGCCCGCAATGTTATTCGTGGCAGGCGATTGCGACTCCAGCATGCCGACAACGGATTCTGTGGTGCAGCTATCGTTAAGCCAGACCAGAGAAACATCATCTTCGGTCGGACCGAGTCCCGTGGGATTGAGCGGCGACTCGGAGTAAGGCAGGCAGCCCGCGTTGGCGGCAATCGTAGCGGGTGAGGTGGTGATGGGATCATTGGCCGAATTCGAGATGCCCAGGTAGCGAGACGAGTCAATCGGACTCTGCCCGTGCTTGGCGGTGATGATGATCAGTGTGGAATCGAGCAATCCGTTCTTGCGCAGAGCGCCGACCATCCTGCCGATCGAGAGGTCGACCAATTCGATAGCATTGACCAGCGGCTGGGAAGGTGTTCCCTGCGCGTCGAGATAGCCGCCATACAATTTCGGGCTGAGCGACTTCTCGATCAGCTTCTGCCCCACGCTCACGGTCTGGAAGTTCATGCCGAAAATGGCAGGCACGGGAGCGGCCGCGGTGCCGTTGTGGTTCTCGCCGTTGATTTCGTTCAGAATGGCGTTCACCTTCAACGTGTCATAGCACTGAATGTTCTGGAAGCTGTCGGTCCAGGTATCCGATGAACTGACGGCGGTCTGATCGGGAAGAGGATCACAGCTGAGCGCCCCCGCCTTCACTCCCGGCAGGCTGACGGGAATGGAATTGATTTCGGGAGCGTAATAGTCATCGAGGTTGCTGCCGTTTCCAGGACCAGCCACAGAAGAGTACGACGGGTGTTTGTCGGACCATGCGGTGTACATCCCGGCGGCATGGGCCACGCCGAAAATGGTGTTGGTGCGAACGAAGTTCCAGGGATATACCGGAGCACATCCCCTGGCCGGATCGCGTACGAGCCGATTGGGATCGATCGATTTGATTCCACCATCAGCCAGAGAAGCGCCTTGAGCGCCTCCATTCAGCAGGTTCTGGTTGAGGTCGATTCCCTCGTCGTATTCCGTCGTCGTTCCGGTCGGAACCCCGTAGGGTGTGCAAGGACCGGCGGCCAGGCCGTCGCCGGTAGTGACGGCCGGCGGAGCCAGAGAACGGTCGTAGGCGTCGTCATAGAACGCTCCCACCGTGCGCGGAGACCCTCCCGTGACCAGAGCCATGAGACCGGGGAAAGAATCTGAGGGTTGAGAGGTAGCTGCATAAAGATAATCGACGCCGTTCGATTTCAGTTCGGCCATGTTCGGACAGTAGGGATCGCCGCCGTTGGCTCCGGCAATGCCGTTGGCGCAGTTGATGAAGTCGACTGCGTGCATGCCATCGACGCTAATGAGCAGAACGTGTTTGATGGGGCCGGAGCCCGGTTGACCTGCGGCCGATTGGGCGGCTGCCGGCAAAGCCGCCAACGCTGCTGCCGCGGCGCCGACACAAAAACTGCGGAGATGCATAGACATCCTCCTGAGAGAGGGATTTGCTTAACTCTCGACAAATAGCAAAGCGCCGTGAATGCAACGTTGCAGCAATGTTTCGCGCAGGTGAAAAAATGACGGGAATTTCACGTCGAAGACAAACGAAGAGTGCAGGTACCGGGAGGGAAGCGTCACGGGAGCCGCGAAACTGCGGCTCCCGGTGGCGCAGTTACTTCAGGCTTTTTACGAATTCCGCTGTGGCCTTGGCGTCGTCAGCCGAAAGCCCCGAAATGCCTTTCTTGTGCGGCGCTTTCTTAGCATCGTTGCCGTTGGTCAGTAGTGCGACGATGTCATCGGCGCTCAGGCTGGTGCCCTTCAGCGCAGGACCGATTTTGCCTTGGCCTTCGGGACCATGGCACATGGCGCACTTCGCTTTGTAGGTCGCGGCGCCGTCGGCGGCGAACGCGGGCACAGCCAACGCGGCGGTCATGGTTACGATTAAAAACAGAACGAGCAGGTGCGTGAGTTTCATGCAATCTCCTTTGCGGATGATGGTCTAGCGATAAAGAGCCAACAACTCGGAAATTCTACGGGCCCGCGACTGCGAATAGAAGTGATTTAGCTCACAAGATCCTGTGATTGGGTTCCAAAATGGGAAAGTGCAGGTCTTTGTAGCCCCGGACGCATTCGTCCGGCGTTTTCAACGCGCACACTTCTTGGCTGGCTCGGTCGTCCGCGGTTGTGCGCGAAGAGCGCAGATGGCGACATAACAAAAACACACGCTTTGCGGCTTTTTCCTCGGTTTCCACGCTATTAACCATAGACAGTGTCTCAACTTCTTTTTTCGAAGCCTCGTTCCGGCTGGTGTGTGGTTCGCAGGGCCCGGCGTTCGACCTTTTCAATGGGAGAATTCACTATGCAGAGGACGGATGAGGTCGTTTTTGCGACGACATCGGATGCCGGTGTTGCAATCGATCGCTCAACCCGCACGCTGATGGAGCGTCTGTTTGGAACGGACCTGGGGCATGTCCGGCTCCATTGTTCAGCGGAAACACTGAAGGCGAATCGAGCGCTTGGCTCCGTGGCCTTCACAGTCGGACGGCATATCGGCCTGCGCCCGGGCTTTGTTGACGATTCCGGTCCGGCCTTTCCCTACATTTTGGCCCACGAACTCGCCCATGTGATCCAGAAGGAACGGGGCAGGAACCATGCGCAACTCGGGAAGGCTGTCGCGCCGTGGGAACTGGAGGCGGAAGCAGACCTGGTGGCATGCCGAATTGTCTCTGGACGCCCTGCTTCACCGGTTCTCGCCGATTCGTCGGCAGAGCCTCGTTGCTGGGGACCGGCGGGACACTACTGGACCATCTATTCCATGTCGATGCTGGCGGGGCTGAGCAAACAAGACGCCATGGACAACGCTTTCTATGCGCAGATGCCTGACCAGGTGGACGAACTTGATGCCACGCAGGAGGGCTATGCCTTCTTCTGGAATTATCCGCGAGTGTTCGCCGGCGATGACGGCGCGGATCGGGTCTTGCGGACACGGGCCGTGCAGATGGGGCTGCATGCGCTCTCGGGATGGAACGCGGAGTACGAAACCCGATATCGCACCAACATCCTCAAAACCCTGAAGCCGGGATCGTTTGAGTTCGCCCTTGCGCTGCATCCCTTCGGCGATAGTTTTGCCCACCGGATTGTCAACGGTGGAGAGCGGATGTATTACGGCCCCCTCGGGCATGCGAAAGAGATTAATCCCCGGGATTGCAGAGATGCGATTCAGAAAGGCAGCGTGGGCGCAGCTTGCACCGAGAGCGCCCATGCGGTCGATAACTTGAACCGGCGGCAGAATCTGTATCCGGTCTATGGGCTCGCACTGTATGACCTCCTGCTACAAACATGGGGCACACGTCCCGTCACTCCACGAGACAAGGTGGAGGATTATTTGCATGAAGTCATGGCGAAGTCTGACGAGCAAGCCCAGATCATGGAGCTGGCCGCCCTGACCGCGGGCGAGACCGACCAGGTGCATGGTGATTACGACCCAAATCTGGAAGATTGCGTGTGCTGGAAGAAGTTTCACTCAGCTCACCCATGGCTGAAGCCTGATCTTTTAGACCGGGCACTTTGGTTGGCAGCGCAGTGGTCGGGCAGCTATTAGCACAGATCGAGAAGCTATCTCGCTAACTGCACCGTGAGAATCATGCCGGGCCGGAGCACGGCGATGTTACGGTTCTCGCGCTTGAGAGCGGCGACGGTCGTCTTGTAGAGATTGGCGATGGAATAAAGCGTCTCGCCGGATTTCACGCGATGGTGCACGACCGCGACTTTCTCTTTCTCTGACCGGGCTTTTTCTACGCGGCGATCGGCTTTCGCTTCTTCGATCCGCTCCACCTCCGCCGACTTGTTCGCCGGGGGCTTCGCGGCTGCAGTCTCGTTCTTCGACCCCGAAGCGTGCGAGCTTTTCGCGTGTGCAACTTCCAGTTCGTGCGCGTTGGGAGTAATCGGCAGGTGCAGAAGCAGGACGCGGCGTCCGCGGAGGCTGTCGCCATGGATCGCGTTCCAGCGCCGCAGCATCTGCGGCGAAACCCCGAAATTGTCGGCAACGGTCTGTACTGTGTCGCCCGGACGGACTTTGTAGCGTGTAATGCGGCGGGAGTAGGTCGCGGTGTCGGCTGTATGGCGGCCGGCCGGAAGCGGAATCATCAGCCTGGCATCGGCGGCGAGTTCCGTGCCCGTTTCAAGTTTGTTGGCTTCGAGAATCGATCGCGAAGGCACGCGGTATTCGCGCGAAAGCGATGCCACCGTCTCGCCCGCGTGCACGGTGTGATAGCGCCACCACAGGCGCATATCCGGTGGAACGGCGGCGATCGCCGTCTCGTACTGATCTTTGGTTCCAACCGGCAGATGCAACTGGAACTGGCCCTGGCGCGGCGTCGACAGCCGCAGCAGCCTGGGATTCAGATCCTGCAATTCATCGAGGCTTGAGTCCACGCACTCGGCCACCAGCCGCAAATCCACCGGATAATCGATCGTGACCGTGTCGTAATCATCCGGCTTATCCATCACGACGTTGTCTAATCCGTACTGCGACGGATTTTTCGCCATGATGGTCACGGCCAGAATGATGGGAACGTAGTTGCGGGTTTCCTTGGGCAGAACGCCGCGATTGTAGAGTTCCCAGAAATCGGCGTAGCCGGTGCGCTTCACTGCAGCCTGAACCGTGCCCGGGCCCGAGTTGTACGCGGCCATCGCCAGATACCAGTCGCCGAACTGCCCGTAGAGTTCCTTCAGGTGACGGGCGGCGGCGCGCGTGGATTTCACGGGATCCTGGCGGTCATCGACCCACATATTGTGGCTGAGGCCGTATCCGCGGGCGCGGCTGGCCATGAATTGCCAGATGCCGCGAGCGCCGGCGCGGGAAACTGCCAGCGGGTGAAATCCGGATTCGGCCTGCGCCAGATAAATCAGATCCTGCGGGACGCCCTCTTGTTTGAGCGTCGAGACGATCATGTCATGATAACGGCCGGAACGGGCCAGAGCGCGCTCGAAGACGCCGCGTCCGTGTCCCTGAAAATAGGCGATGTAGCCGGCGACCTGGTCGGTCATCATCAGCGGCAGGTCGGAGTGCGTATTCTTGACTTCCGCTTCGGCCTTAGCCTTGGTGCTGGCGTCGGCGGTAGGTGCCAGACCGTTCGTCTCATCAATGGGAGCAGGTTCAGTTTTCTGCTGCGGCTCCTGCGCGGCATCCTGATCGCTCGCCGATTGCGCGTCGGTGCCGCCGGGATAGAGCGAGTCTACGCCCTGGACCACGCGGTCAAATTCTTTTTCCAGCCGGGCGTCGGTTCGGATGTCGAAGCTGCTGCCCAGCATCGCGTTCATCGCGTTATCGAAATTTTGTTTCGCCTGAGCGGTGTTTCCGGCCTGGAAGTTGGCCAGCCCGGCTTGATATTCCTTTTCAACCTGGGCGATGAGATCCGCGACCGGATCAGTTGCGGCGGGAGTTTGCGGTGTCGCAGCGACGGAAGTAGCAGGCTCAGCCGTTGCCGCTTGCGTTGTAGCGGTCTGGCTGGCCGGCGACGATCCGGCTTTCGCCGATGTCGTCTGCGTCTGAGCTCCAGGGTTCAGCGCAGGCGCCGAGCCGGGCGGCAGAAGCGTCACCGGTTTCTGCGCCGTCTGACATGCGCAAGCTGCTGCCACAAGTAAAGATAGGGCAGCCGTCCGGAGATAGGCGCTACACAATCGCATATTGCTCTATGAGATGCGCGGGTCTTCCTGGGACTCGATCTTCTCCAAATAGAGATGTAAGAGTACGGCGAATTCTACCAAAAATGGTACCTGCGGGTCGCGTGAGGGTCAATCGCCGAAAAGGCACCGGTGTAGTTACTTTGGGCACCGGCCCCAATAGATTACCGCGAATGCACCCGCGGAGAATTCAAAATCGAGTGGCGATGTAAGTGAGATGCCGAGTCGACCGCGGCAGTTGGAGAACCCGCGTGTACCCCGGACGCATTCACCGGGGTCCCCGGATCGAAGCGGCCACATTACGACACGGTCACGCAGTGGACGCCCGGCACCGTCTTCCATTCGCCATCGATTTTCGCGAGCAGATGAAAACTCCAACGGCCGCACAGTCCACCGCAGGTGCTGCCCGTGTAGACAACGGCCAGTGTTTTGTCCTCGTTGAAGCCCACGGCCGACATGATAAAGTACCCGCCGGAGTCAGGATGGCGGGCATTGAAATCTTCCCAGCCCCCTTGCACGCCTTCCGCGTGAAAAGCTGCTTCGATCTCATGCGCGCTCACAATTTCGTAAGGCCGCTCGATCTGAAACAGCCGCTGCAGGAGCCATGGCTTGGCATTGACGTGCTTGAAGTCGTCGAGGGCACTCTTGAACTTTGTCGCAGCCTCGCCCGAAAAGCAGCGGTCGGAGTCCTTTCTTCCCGCGACAGTTTCCTCGCGGATCACGATCGTGCCCTTGCCAAACTCATACGATTCTTCGTGCGGGATGAGAAGGTCGTAGATTTCATAGGCATCCGGGTCGTCGTAAGGGGCCGGGGCCTCGGCCTCCGCCTCCTGCGCCGCGGCCGTGGAAACGTGGGGGGAAGGCAGGATCAGGAGGACGGCGACAGCGGTTAACGCCGTGACCAGGGCAACGGCCCACCATTTCGTCCGACTCGACTTGGTTTGGCAACATTCCGGCGAGCTGAAGGCATGCGTCATGAGCAACCCCCTTCGGAGCAGTCTGCAGTCGCAGGAAACAAGACTGCTGAGATGAGAAGACGCGTCCGGGACAAACGTTGCCTGCCGTTAAACTCAACGTTAAGCATCCACCCCAAAGAAAGCGTAGCGGTGGCGATTTTGCAGTTTTTCTACACCCGCCAATAATCCGGACGCCAGTTTACGATCGCCTGCTTGATCTGCTTGCGCGAGAGCTTCTCGTTTAGCGTGCGCTCGACCAGCTTGGGAACCTCCGCATCCGACGCGAAGCGCAGACCGATCAATTGGTCTTCCGTCAATTCGGGAATGCGCGAGCGTAGAGGCTCGGGCAGGAGCTGCGTAAGTCGTAAGCGTTCTTCCAGCCGAATCACGCGATCTTGCACCTTGAGTGCGTAAAGGCGCGTTTTGAGGACCAAGACAACCAACGCCACCGCAAGCAGGATGATCAGCGCGGCATGAAAATCGTCGCGAAAGCTGCCTTCGCTCAAATGGGCGAAGAAGTGAACCAACGACAGGACCAGTCCCAGCGCGAAGACCGGCAAAAGGAAAAAATGAAACAGAGGATCGAAGCGGGCATGATTGACGAAATTCTGTGGCTGATTTTCTGCCATGGATATGCTCCTTACTGCGGCAAGGGTGCCAGTTTAGCAAAGTTGGGAGGGGAAAGCGCATTTGCCGGAAACACGGTAGCGTCCGAAATTCACGAGACCACGAGGGACACGAAGGGAAGTTCTGCAAAATTGCTGGTTTCCTTCGTGTGCGTTCGTGTCCTTTGTGGTCAATCGGGGCGACAAGCGATCGGACAGCACGGGCTCCATAACAACCCGAATCCCTCCGCCTTCCCAAAGAAGGCATCGTCTCCTGCTAGACTCAGACCGCGAGGTGGAATGTGCCGGCGGTTTACATTCTCTCAGCTGTGCGGACGCCGATCGGGAAATTCGGCGGAGCCCTGGCGCCGTTGACCGCAGCCGACATAGGCGTGGTTGCGGCGAAGGCGGCGATGGAGCGCGCGGGCGTGCGTCCGGAGCAGATCGAGGAAACGATCTTCGGCAATGCGCGCCAGGCGGGCGGAGGGCCGAATCCGGCGCGGCAGATTTCGGTGCGCAGCGGCGTTCCCCAGGAAGTCGCGGCGTTCACCGTGAACAAGGCGTGCGCCTCGGGAATGAAGGCGATTGCGCTGGCGTATCAGGCGATCACGCTGGGCGATGCGAGTTGCATTCTGGCGGGCGGAACGGAGTCGATGTCGCGCGTCCCCTATTTACTGGATCAGGCGCGTTGGGGATATCGTCTGGGCAACCAGGAACTGGTGGATGGAATGTATCGCGACGGATTTTTCTGTCCCCTGGCAAAAATGGTCATGGGTGAGACCGCCGAGTTGCTGGCGGGGGAATACAGGATTTCGCGCGAAGAGCAAGATGAATATGCCCTGACTTCGCAAACGCGCGCGGCGCGCGCCATCGCCGCGGGAAGGTTCAACGACGAGATCGTTCCGGTGACGATCGAAGGCAAAAAGGGAACGACGACGTTCGACCGGGATGAGCATCCCTTTCCCGATGCGAGCCTGGAGAAGTTGGCGAAGCTGTCGCCGGTGTTTTCAAAAACCGGAACGATTACGGCCGGAAATTCTTCCGGCATCACCGACGGCGCGGCCGCCGTCGTGGTCGCAAGCGAATATTTCGTCAAGCAGAATAACCTCAAGCCGCTGGCGCGCATCGCCGCGGTCGCGTCAGCGGGAGTGGATCCCCGCACCATGGGCATTGGTCCGGTTCCGGCGCTCAAGAAGCTCGAAGACAAGCACAACCTGCGCCTGCCTGACTTCGGAGTGATCGAGTTGAACGAGGCCTTTGCCGCGCAGGTGCTGGCCTGCGATCGCGTACTGAATTTCAATCGCGACCGGCTCAACGTAAATGGAGGGGCGATCGCACTCGGTCATCCCATCGGGTGCACGGGCACGCGCATCACCGTCACACTGCTGCATGAAATGCTGAAGCGCAATACCAGGCGCGGCGTCGCGACGCTATGCGTGAGCGGCGGCATGGGCATGGCGCTGGCATTGGAGAATGCAGTCTAAACTCTTCCGGGCTCCGTCGGTTCGGCCAGAGACAGTCAGCTCTCGCGCACGATTCCCGCGTCTTGCTTCTTGAAGGTTCGATATGCCCAGGCCATGCGCGGAGTGTTGTGGGCAATGCCGATATGGCCTTCGCGGTTGAGCACGATGATGCCGCCGTGTCCATTCACGCGCTGCTTCAGATAGCTCATCGCCTCTTGCGCGGCCCATTCCGGCAGGTTGCCGGCTGCGATGCGATCGGCCGTCCACTTGGCGAGAACCAGCTTCATGATCGGTTCGCCCCATCCGGTCGTCGAGGCGGCAGCGCTCTCGTTGTCGGCATAGCAGCCGCATCCGATCAGCGATGAATCGCCCAGCCGTCCGGGAGCTTTGTTCAGCGTGCCTCCGGTGGAAGTCGCCGCGGCGATGTTGCCGTCGCGATCGAGTGCCACGGCACCGACGGTGTCGAGGGAAATGGTCGGATCGTCAGCAGCCGGAGCGAAGAGTTCTTTGCCGACCTGGCCCGAGTCACTTTGCGAGAGATCGCGTTGCGCGGCTTCGGACTGATATTGGCGCAGCCGCTCGACCTCGCGCGGAATGACCAGGTCTTCGTTCTTGCAAAGTGGAATGCCGTGCTCCGCCGCGAATTTTTCTGCCCCTTCGCCGACGAAATACACGTGCGGACTCTCGCTTAGAATTTTGCGCGCCGCCCGCACCGGATTGCGCAGATGCTCGACGCATCCCACGCCCCCGGCGCGCAGAGTGGCGCCATCCATGATGAGCGCATCAAGTTGCACCTTGCCGTCGCGGTTCAGAAAGCTGCCGCGTCCGGCGTCGAAGGTCTCGTCATCTTCCATGATGACGACCGCTTCTTCGACGGCATCGAGCGACGAGCCGCCACGCTCGAGCACGCGCCATCCGGCAGCCAGCGCGTTGGTGACGCCGCGGATGTGGGCGTCGACCACGTCATCGGGTATGGCCCAGGCGCCGCCGTGTACGACGAGAACGGGATCAGTGGGCAAGAGTCGTTCCTGAACCTAAGGGACCAAATCTACCGGCCGCGATTCGATAGGATAGCAGGTGTCACGTGTCTGTTCCGGCTCTCGATCGCAGGAAGGCGGGCGCTCGGATGGGACTTGCGGCGCGTAGAACACTGTAATCTGCACATCGTCCACCAGAACTTCCTCTGCCGCCGCCGATGAGGTATCGAGCGAGGCTCGTATCGATACCCCGAAACTGGACTGGTTGATCTCAGTCGCGGTTAACGTTGTTCCCCACCGGTTGCTGGGAGTCCCAACTGCGAACCTGAGTGGCGATGAATTCTGCGTGGTATAGGTTCGCGCCGTTCCCGCCGCCTTGCCGTTGTACAGCAGTTGCGCTGTAAACGTAACCGGCATGCTCGTTTCGGAGGCATGATCGATCGACGATACTTCAATGCCGAGGATCTCTGCGTTCGCAGGAATGGAAAAATTGAACCCCGTCGCATTCAGGCATTGTGAGTCGACATCGCCGCTCGCCGCCACCGAGATCGAGGAACTGGCAAAAGCGGTTCCCGGAGAGCGGACCGCAGAGAGATCCGTCCATGGCGACTGGGGCGAAGCCGAGCAGCGAACACTCGCTGCTTTAGTGGCTGTAGCCTCGACTCTGACATCGTTCCCGGTCAATCCGAAAATCCGCAACTGTTGGTCGCTCGCCACATACACTCTCCCGTTGGCCACAACCGGCACGAGGTTTGCATTTCCGCCTAAGTTGGGCCATGTTCCCGCGGGCAGGTCGATTAACCTGGTAAGTATTGTGCCGCCGGACTCGGGATCAAACGCTGACAGAATCACCTCAGGCAAACTCGCATTCGTCGGACGTGAAACCGCCCACACTATGGGATGGGCCGTCCCATCGGACGAAACAGAAGTGAAGAATCCCGGGAGCTGCAAAGTCGACCCGAGAGAAAACGTCGATATCCTGCTGAGCCCCACCGCCGGAGTGGTTTGCAGGCGCCAGATCTCAAGCTGGTTGGCCGAGCCCCCGCTGCTCACAATCCGTCCCAAGCCATCGCTCGGATCCTTGAAAAACGATTCGGAGCACCAGCAGTTTCCAATCTGGTAGCTTCCCAACACGGCGTTCGAGGTTGGCGAAAACCCGCCAAGGTTTGCCTCGTTCATCAGATACATTCGGCCGTCTTTGCCCGCGGCCACCGCCAATGGTGTGGTAGAGCCCGGCGGCGCAGGCACAAGCATCACTCCGCCGGAGCCGAAGTCGCCATCCTCCTGGTCCAACGACCACTGATTCGAAGGCGTAAACAGGTCCACGACTTGATCGAGCCCAGGCGAGACCTTCACCACGCTCTCCTGAAGATTGGTGATCCCGTCATAGGTGTCGGCTTGATAGTCCGAGTTCCCGGTCACGAACAGGATGTTGCCGTCGGCGTCCGCGGCTGGACCGCTTCCCGACATCCATATGGAAGAAAGAAAGAAACTGCCCAGGTCCGAGGCTTGCGAGTCCATGAGCTCCACGCCGGCAATCGGTCGCAACGTGGATTCCTCCCACCCCAGCAGCCAGCCCCGTGACAGGGAGGGCTCGATATCGCAGAAACTGCCAAATCCCGCGTAGATATTGCCGTTCGCCAGCAACAAGGCCGGCCGCTGGCGCTGGTATTTCGCGTTGAAGTGGAACATACCCGAAGGGGAGAGTCCCTGCGAGGCGGTCACGACCTCCGGGGTCACCTTGTCGGTCAGGCTGCCGATATCGAGCACATGCAGACGGTAGGTAGGTCCGTCATTGGTATAAACCATCACATAGATCGTTTTGCTCGCCGGATCGATGACGGGAGTCGAAT
>JASHQK010000293.1 GCA_030039195.1 Candidatus Sulfotelmatobacter sp. | reverse complement strand
CCTGCACGCCCGGGGCGCCTGCACCGTCGGAGAACTTCGCGCCCTCGGCGACGACGATGATCGAAAAATAGCGTCCGCGCTCGTGGCGCTGGCGAATCGACTCGGCAACCTGATCGACGTCGAAGGGACGCTCTGGAATCAGAATGACGTCGGCACCACCTGCGATGCCGCTGTAAAGGGCGATCCAACCGGCATCGCGTCCCATGACTTCGACGACCATGACGCGGTTGTGGGCCTCGGCAGTGGTGTGCACGCGGTCAATGGCTTCGCAGACAATGTTGCAGGCCGTGTCGAAACCGAAAGTGTAGTCAGTCCCCCCTAGATCGTTGTCGATGGTCTTCGGCACGCCGACGACTCTGGCTCCGGCATCGTTCAACTTCTGAGCTACCGACAAGGTGTCATCGCCGCCGATCGCCACCAGCGCATCGACCTTGTGGATGGCAAGGGTTGCCAAGCAGCGCTGCACGCCGTCGGGACGCTTCGACGGATTCGTGCGCGAAGTGCGGAGGATGGTCCCTCCGCGCGGCAAAATACCGCTCACCGCGTCCAGGTCGAGATCGATCGTCTTGTCTTCGATCAGGCCGCGCCAGCCCTCCATGAAGCCGATAAATTCGTCGTGATAATGAAAAATGCCCTTCCGCACCACCGCTCGGATGACTGCGTTTAAGCCGGGACAATCGCCGCCGCCCGTCAAAATACCGATTCTCATTGTGTGCTCCTACGATATGAGTTCAAACGAAAAATCCCCTGAATCCAGCGTACGGAGGCGCGACGAAGGGCCTCGAAACCCCAGGAGTTAGCAGTCGTTCGGAATAAATAGAGTAACACCAAATCCAGCCTGCATAAATGAAACTGCGGGAACAAAATCGTTTGAGTTCTCAGCATTCGAGAGCGAGCAGAGCGCAGCACGGGCGCCTCCCTCCGCCGCGCTCGCACAGCGAGCATCTTTCGGCAAGAGGGCAGCATTATGAGCACTTGCAATTGAAGTCGAAGCGTGTAGCCTTTAGAGAGAACTGAGAACCGACATGCGCGTTCTGGGCATTGACTGCGGCGGAGAATACACAGGTTACGGAGTAGTGGAGATGCAAGGCAGCGGCAGGCTCCTCTGCGTGGCGTGCGGAGCGATCAAGCTTTCGCCGCAGGAGAAGCTGCCGCTGCGACTCTCGCGCATCTTTGCCCAGTTGGGGGAAATCATCACCGAGTATCGGCCGGAGGAAGTGGCCATCGAAGACGTCTTCTACGCGCTGAACGTGAAGTCGGCCCTGAAACTGGGGCAGATTCGCGGTGTTGCCATGCTGGCCGCTGCCAGCGCGGGTCTACCGGTTTCGGAATACTCGCCGCTCACCATCAAATCGTCCGTCGTCGGTTATGGGCGGGCGGAAAAGCAGCAAGTACAGGCAATGATTACCCGTCTTCTCGCTCTTCCTTCTGCGCCGCAGCCCATGGATGCCTCCGACGCGCTCGCCATTGCAATCTGTCATCTGCATACCGCGGCGACACTGCATCGACAAAGCGTGAGCGCCCATTGATTTGGCCGGGCAACCTCGCAACATTTTTTGGCATAATTTCTTGCAGCGGAATGGGAGCCACATCGACGATGATCAATTCTCAGCATGCCTATATCACTTGCCGCCCGCGTAAGCGGCGGCTCATCTGCTCTGGCGGGCTAGTGCTGCTGGTCGTAGTTCTGGCGTGTGGCGTCGCCTTGTGGGCGGCCAACGCCGCGACTGTGACGTTTTCCCTGGACTTCCCCCATTCCGATCCCGATCACTACACGATTTCCGTCACATCCGACGGCCACGCGCATTATGCCAGCACGGCACGGATTTCTGACCAGTCCGAGGATCGTGACAATTACTCGACTGACTTCACTTTGTCCGGTGCCACGCGCGAGCATATCTTCGAACTGGCCTCGCAGGCGCAGTACTTTTCCGGAAAAGTTGATTCCGGCAATCACAAGCTGGCTTTCACCGGGACCAAGAAACTGGTTTACGCCGATGGCCAGCGAAATAACTCTGCGGATTACAACTACTCCCCAGTACCTGCGGTGCAGCAACTCACGATACTGTTTCAAAACATGTCGGCCACGCTCGAATTTGGCCGCAGGATCGTGTACGAGCACAAGTATCAGAAGCTGGCACTCGACGATGAGCTGCAGCGTATGGAAGAGCAGGCGCGCCAAGGGCAACTCGCGGAACTACAAGCAGTAAAGCCAATCCTGCAGCGGGTTTACGATGATCCTTCGGTCATGAATGTGGCTCGCGCCCATGCCCTGCGCATCATGGATTTGGGGAATATCGCCTCCGGGGCACATTGACTGGAAAGACCGCTCATTCCGAACTGATTAGAGACCTAGGTTCGAACCCGCCTCACAGAACACAAAATTGACAACTCACCGCCGAAAAAAGTGTTTTAATATTGCCTAAGACGACAAGGGGGTCTGTATGTCCACCCGCTTCCTGCCCGCGTTCTGTATCCTCTCGATTTGTTCACTGATGAGCCTGCCCGCCGCGGCAACGTCGCAAGTGCGCATCGTGCGCCTCAGCGATGTTCACGGGGCTGTGCAGATCAACAAAAGCGGCGGATCCGCTTTCGAGCCGGCATTCCTAAACTTGCCTATCACTCCGGGAACGCAACTGAAAACCGGAGCCGACGGGCGAGCCGAAGTCGAATTCGAGGATGGAAGCAGCCTCCGGTTGGGCCCGGATTCGAACGTTACGTTCACGTCTCTGACGTTGGCCGATTCGGGCACGCGCAGTTCGACGATCCAACTTGCCAAAGGCACTGCCTATCTGAACTGGCTGGGCAAAGACGAGGTCAGCCTGAAGTTTTCGCGCGAAACGGTTGACCTCGACCATGCCGCCCATTTCCGCGTGATCGACGCGAGTGACAACGCCTCCCTTGCCGTTTTTAAAGGACCGGTGGACGTCGATGCCCCGGACGGGAAGCTCACGCTGGAAAAGCGCAAGACCGCTACCTTCGATCACGCTGACAATGATCAGTCAAAGGTCACCAGCAAAGTGGAGGAGGTGCCGATGGACTCCTGGGACAAGGACGCCACTTCTTACCACGACCAGTACGCTACCGTAAAAAATGATCCTTCGCCCTATGGCTACGGCCTGAGCGACTTAAATTATTACGGCGCTTTCAGCATGGTCCCCGGCTACGGAATGATGTGGCAGCCTTTCTTTACCGGCGTTGGATGGGATCCGTTCATGGATGGAGTCTGGGGATTCTATCCCGGCATGGGCTACATGTTTGCGTCCGCCTATCCTTGGGGATGGTTGCCGTATATGTATGGCAACTGGATGTTCATTCCCCCCATGGGCTGGATGTGGCAGCCTGGGATGTGGAACACGTATACGACAATTCCTCGTTACACAGCGGGGCCTGGCGTGCCAGTGCACGCTCTAGTACCGCCAACCGGCACAACGAAAACGGTCGCAATCGGACGCGCCGCCCAGATGTCGACGCTCACTTCCTCGCAGATAACTCTGAGTCGAGGATCGGCGGGCCTTTTCGTTCCACGGGGCTCGATCGACAATCTGCGCAGCCTCAATCACGAGGTCGAAAAGCGGGGATTCGTGAATATGCGGACCATGCCGCAATTTGCCATGCAGACCCAGCGCAGGACGGGGTTCGCAGAAGGCCCGGATTCCCGTGGAGGAGAGGCGGGAGCACGGGTAGGAGCCGCTCCGATGGCTAGCTCGCCAGCCCCGGCTCCGAGTTCCGCGGGGCACGCGTCGAGCAGCGGACATCACTGAGCTCTCGTGGAAGAGCGACCCGTCAGGGTCGCTTCAAAGTCTCTAGAACTGCTCTTTAGGGCTGGGAATTTCCGCTCACGCCACCACTACGCCCGCATATCCTACGACCATTTCCCGGTCGCCGGAAACATCTCCGGAAGTCGCGTACTTCACCAGTTCCGCTGACTTCGCGCCTGATTGGCGGGCTGCGGTCAGCATCGCGATTGCCGGGCCGAACCCACACATACTGATGTCCTGCTGCGTGACCACTTCGTAGAGGCCGCGCGGATCGAGCGAAAGAATGCGCTCGAGGGCCCGATGATCTTTTACGCGGGTGACGACGTCGGACTCGTAATGATTCATGTCGCTTGAAGCGACGATAAGGATGTGATCCTTCTGGGCCGCGACGACGTCAGCCAACGCATGGCCGAGCTGTTCCAGAGCATCGAACTGGCCAGTTCCCAGAGCAATGGGCACGAACTTCAGATTCGGCTGCAGCAGTTGCAGAAAGGGAAGTTCGACTTCAGCCGCGTGTTCAGCACGATGTGCTGCGGGATCCTCTTGCAGGGCCGCGAAGCGTTGCTTGAGCGCACCGGCAAGATCGGTGTCAATGCTGATTGCGCCCAACGGCGTTTCCCATGCGCCCTCACTCATGATGGCGAGGGCCCGCCCCATCCCGGTGTGATTCGGACACATGACGATACAGCGGGAGGGAATCTCGATGCGCGCAAATACCGCTCCTGCAACATGCCCGGAATACATGTAACCGGCATGAGGCGCGATGCATCCGAGCGCGTGCTTCGGCGCTTCGCTGGCGACGTTCGATTGCTCCAGATAACCGCGCGCTTCGCTGCGCAAGTCGTCAGGATCTCGGGGATAAAATCGTCCCGCGACGGCGGGATGACGAACCGTGGAAGTAGCAGCCATAGGCCCTCCTCGGCGAACCGGGCCTGCGAGACATCTGCCCTGGAAAAAGCGCTTGGAAATATGCTACGAGCCTTGTGCCGACGAACGCAAGGCGCGATAGATCGCCGCGCTTTCTTCCAGACTGAGCGTCTCGGCGCGCGCCGCAGGCACCACATGTGCTTCCGCGAGCGCCTGCTTCAACCGCGGCTCGACATACTTCGTTTTCAGATTGTTCCAAAGCGTCTTACGCTTCTGCCCGAACGACAGCCTCAGGAAATCAATAAATCCATCCCCAGCTACGTCCAATTCCTGCTGCCGCGGCTCCATCGTCAGTCGTAGCACCGTCGAATGCACTTTCGGCGGCGGCGAAAATGCTCCGGGCGGGAGAGTGAACAGTTTCTCGACTCGTGCATACAACTGCGCTGTTGCCGAGAGCAAGCCATAATCACGGCTGCCTGGCGCGGCGGCGACCCGATCCGCGACTTCGCGCTGCACCATGATCACGATGGTTTCAAAATATTTTGAATATTCAAAGAGCCGCAGCAGAATGTCGGAAGTGATGTAATACGGCAGATTGCCGACGACTTTCGCAGGATCCGGCTTGATCTCAATCCCCGGCCGTCCCAGGCCAGGTTTCAGTCCAAACAGCGAATCGAAATCGATGGCCAGAATATCGGCCTCAATAATCTCGATGTTTCGCGCCATGCCGAATTTCAGCCGCAGTTGCGCGGCCAGCACGCGGTCGATTTCAACGGCGATTAAGCGCCGCGTGCGAGGCACTAGAAGGGAAGTCAGAATGCCGCGTCCGGGGCCGATCTCGAGCACGGTGCTCTCGGAAGTGTCGCCAAGGGCGTCGACAATGCGCCCGGCCCACTCCTGGCTGGCCAGAAAGTGCTGTCCCAATTTAGGCTTGGCTTGCGGACGGCGCGCGGAAATAGCCCTTGGCACGTTGACCCTCTATAGCTCGGGAAGTAGACTCAAAAAGTCGGTCCGAACATCCTGATGGCCGGACCTGATTGCTGCACCGTTGTCACGGTAAAGTCGGGCCCTGAAACTGATCATTCTTCATCATAACGTGCGCTGCTGAATTGTGCGCACGCGGGAGGTTCCGCACTCATGCATATCGCGTTCGTCGCGTCGGAAGGCGTCCCTTATTCCAAAACAGGAGGCTTGGCCGACGTAGTAGGCGCCCTGCCTCGGGCTTTGGCCGCACTCGGGCATCAAGTCAGCGTCTATTTGCCGCGCTATCGACAGACCAAGCTGAGCGATCCTGCGACCGTGGTTCGCAGCATTACCGTCCCATTCGATGACAAGTACCGTTTTGCGTCGGTGGTGACGGGCGGAAATTCCAGCGGAGTCAGGTTCTACTTCATCGAATATCCGGAGTTTTTCGATCGCGATGCGCTTTATGGAACTCCGGCGGGCGATTACCCGGACAACGCCGAACGATTCGCGCTGTTCTCGCGCGCGGTGCTCGAAGCCTCGAAGATCCTGGGAGTTCCGCAGATTTTTCATTGCCACGATTGGCAGTCAGCGCTGGTTCCGGTGCTGCTGCGCACCATCTATGCGGAGGATCCGGCATTCCCCGAAACAGGTACGGTCTTTACCATCCATAACATGGGATACCAGGGCCTGTTTCCTCCCGACACGCTGCCGCTTCTCATGCTGCCGTGGGATCTGTTCACGATCACGAAGATGGAATTCTTCGGCCAGGTCAACTTTCTGAAAGGTGCACTGACCTACTCCGATTTTGTGACCACGGTCAGCAAGAAATACAGCCAGGAAATTCAGACCGCCGAATATGGATTCGGACTCGAAGGCGTACTGCACGATCGCGCCGCCACGGTTACAGGAATTCTGAACGGCGTCGACTATGACGAGTGGAGTCCGCAGACGGATAAATTCACCGCGGCAAAATATTCTCCGCAGGATCTTTCCGGCAAAGCGAAGTGCAAAGCGAGTCTGCTGGACGCTTTCGGCGTGACCAATGCGGATCCCAAACTGCCGGTGATCGGTATCGTTTCCCGCTTCGCCGCGCAAAAAGGCTTCGATCTGATCTCCCAGATCATGGACCGTCTCGCCCGCGAACAAATGATCGTGGTCGCGCTGGGCGCTGGCGACAAAGCTTATGAAGAAATGTTCCAGCGCTTGAACAAGCAGTTCCCGCATAAAATCGCGGTAAAAGTCGCCTACGACAACGCCCTTGCCCACAAGATCGAAGCCGGCGCCGACATGTTCCTCATGCCCTCGCGCTACGAACCTTGCGGCCTCAATCAAATCTACAGCCTGAAATACGGCACAGTCCCAATCGTGCGGGCCACCGGCGGCCTCGACGATACCATCGAACCTTGGAATGCCCGCAGCGGCAAAGGCACTGGATTCAAATTCACCGAATACACCGGCGAATCGCTGCTGCTTACCATCAAAGAAGCGCTCGAAGCCTTCCGCGACCAGACCTCGTGGCAAGTCCTGATGCGCAACGGTATGAGCAAAGATTTTTCCTGGAACGCTTCCGCCCGCGAGTACGGAAAGGTCTACGAAAAGGTGAAGCAGATAAGGGCCAACGGCCACCCGGTCGCAGAAAGGGTGCTGGCGTAGATAGTGGGTGCCCCATGTCTCGCCGGTTTTGCGAGACATGGGAACCTGCGGCTCACCAGCTCATGAAAATTCGCGCACCGGAACAGGTTCGGAGGGGCACGGCTTTAGCCGTGCCGCCTACGCTTGCAAAAGATGCGGGCTTTAGCCCCTGGGGCCTGGATTCCCACTTTCTAAGGCTCACGTCGTTGACTTTCTCAACGACGGCTGAAGCACAATCCTAAGACGCTCCCTACCGCCCCGTACACCGCCGCACTCATCGGCGCGAGCATCAGAAAAATTCCCATCGAACTTGGATCAAACGTCTCCCTCACGATGTACACCGGACACAGCAAAAATATCCATAGAGACCCGCTCAGATTCCACTCGTGAGGAGTGAAGAAGAAGCCGACGGTTAAGAGATAGGAAACCACCGCGAACGCGCCAAACATCCGCAAAGGACGCGAGAAGAGGGAAGACTTGTCTTGAATTCTGCAAATTCTTGCCGTCCACGAACCCGGGAAAACTGCCACCAGCGCATTGACTGCGCCGACCAACGAGAGAGCGACTGCGAAGATGACCCATTCGCTCTGACGCGGCAGGTCTGCTCCGCGAAGCATCGTGTAAAGCGCCGCGACCGCGAGTGAAACCACCCCGCTCAGAAAGAAAGCAACGCGCGCCGTGATATTGACCGCACGTGCAGCCATGCCGGGCATTGTAGCAGCCGCTCATCAGACAAAACCTACTTCGCCGAGGACGCCGAGATATCAAGTGGCTGAAATGCTCTACAATTTCTCCTGCATGGCGGCCGCAGATCAGCCCGTATTTATCTGCACCATCTTCCACGTCGATATGGACGCCTTTTTCGTCTCCGTGGAGGAACTGTTCGATCCGTCGCTGAAAGGCAAGGCGGTCGTGGTCGGTGGCCAGCGCCACGAGCGCGGGGTGGTCTCGGCTGCATCGTATGAGGCGCGGAAGTTCGGCGTGCATTCGGCGATGCCGCTGCGCACGGCGGCCAAAATGTGTCCGCAGGCGATTTTTGTCGACGGCCATCCGGAACGCTATCGCGAGTGCTCCGAGCAGGTGTACCGCGTGCTCGGCACATTTTCGCCGCAGATCGAAATGGCATCGATCGACGAAGCTTATCTCGACATGACCGGCACCGAACGCCTGCATGGACCGCCGCTCAAGGCGGCGCATACGCTGCATCAGCGGATGAAAGCCGAGACTCGCCTGAATTGCTCAGTGGGAATCGGCACCTCACGCCTGATCGCCAAAGTGTCATCAGCGCAGGCCAAGCCGAACGGCGTGCTGTGGATCGTTCCGGGAGAAGAAGCGAAGTTTCTCGCCCCGCTCGATGTGCGCGAAATTCCCGGCGTCGGCAAGGTGATGGAGAAACATCTGCACGAGCTGGGAATTCAGAAGGTCGGCGATCTTGCGAAACTCGACGAGGGCGAACTGGAAGATCGTTTCGGAAAATGGGGACTCGCCTTGGCCGGCAAAGCTCGCGGCGAGGATGCCGGAGGATGGTTCGATACCGAGGTCGGCGCGGATCTCGCCGCTAAGTCGATCAGCCACGAACACACATATAACGAAGACACCGCCGACATTGCCCAACTCGAGGCCACCCTGATGCGGCTTTCCGAGATGGTCGGCCGCAGACTTCGCGAAGCGAATTTTCACGCGCGCACAATTCAACTCAAGCTGCGCTATAAAGATTTCACGACTATCACACGCGCGCATACGCTGCCTAATCCCACCCAACTCGACACCGAAATCTTCGAGCAGATTCGTTCGCTCTTCCGCAAGAACTGGCAGAAGGGCGCGCCCATTCGACTGCTTGGGGTGCACGCGTCGTCATTCACTTCGCAGGCGGATCAGATTGATCTGCTCGACGGCTCGCGCCAGCAGCGCTGGAAAGACGCGCTGGCCGCCGCCGATCGCCTGCGCGACAAGTTCGGTGAGTCGAGCGTTGGACTCGCAGCCGGTATGCGCGGCAGCTTCCGCGAGCGCACACACGAGAATCCGGTAGCACTGCCCGGGAAGAAGAAAAAAAGCAACCACCCCTAGCACACCCAAGCTTTGCGTCACAGGATCGCGTACGCGGCGCGCGAAATCCCTCCGTCCACCGGTGAAGGCGCGGACGTTCGGGATGACCCCGTTTCCAGTTTGACCGCCGTTGCTCGGCAGAACTAAGATTCCCGTTTGCCCGACGCACCAATCCCAAGCGCCACAGGAATTCGCATGCGCCAATTCTTAGCGGTAATCTTTTTCGCCCTCTCGACATTTCTTACCACCGCATTTGCCCAATCCGATCCGCCGCTGCTGCTGCGCATGCCCACGGTCAGCAAGACGCAGATCGTATTCAACTACGGCGGCGATCTGTGGATCGTGAGCCGTGACGGGGGAAATGCGCGCCGTCTCACATCCGGCATCGGCGAAGAAACGGACCCGGCATTTTCTCCCGATGGCACGATGATCGCCTTCACCGGCGAATACGACGGCAACAAAGATGTCTACGTCATTCCGGCGACCGGCGGCGAGCCCCGCCGTCTGACCTATCATCCGGCCGACGATCTCGTTGTGGGCTGGACGCCCGATGGCAAAAGAGTTTTGTACGCGTCCTGGGGCAACAGCTTCCGCCATTTTGAATTTCAGCTTTACACCATCCCGGTCGAAGGCGGATTCCCCACGCAGCTACCGCTGCCCGTGGCAGCCGAGGCTTCTTATTCACCTGATGGTTTGCATCTGGCCTACGTACCTCACGTGCAATGGCAGAATGCGTGGAAGCGCTACCACGGCGGCCAGACCACGCCGGTCTGGATTGCCGATTTGAAAGATTCGAGCATCGCAGCGAAGATTCCGCGGGACAATTCCAGCGATCACTACCCGATGTGGGTGGGAGACACGATTTACTTTCTCTCAGACCGCGACGGCCCCGTCAGTCTGTTCGCCTACGACACGAAGACGAAGCAGGTGACGGAAGCTCTGCACAGCGATGGCCTGGACTTCAAAACCGCCTCAGCTGGACCCGATGCGATCGTGATCGAGCAATTCGGAGCGATCAAGCTCTACGATCTCAAGAGCCATCAGGCCAAGAACATTTCTATCCGCGTTGCGGCGGATATTACTGCGATTCGGCCGCACTTTGCTAAAGTTGAGCCCTCGAGCATTCAGAATTTTGGCATTTCACCCAGCGGTGTTCGCGCGGTCTTTGAAGCGTGGGGAGAAATTTTCACGGTTCCGACCGACAAGGGCGACATCCGCAACCTCACACATAGTCCGGCCGTGGCCGATCGCGATCCGGCTTGGTCGCCCGATGGAAAGTCGATCGCTTACTTCTCCGACGAGTCCGGCGAATACGAGCTGGCGATCCGCGATCAGACCGGGCTGGGCGCGGTGCGGTACATCAATCTCGGGAACCCTCCGTCATTTTTCTACACGCCGACGTGGTCGCCCGACAGCAAGAAGATCGCATACACCGACAAGCGGCTGAACCTGTGGTATGTCGATCTCGATAATCCCAAGCCCAAGTTGGTTGATACCGACTATTTCGGCGGCTTCGGGGGCACGCAACTCAGCCAGAACTGGTCGCCCGACAACAAATGGATTGCCTATGCCCGGCAGCTTCCCAGCGGGCAGCATGCCATCTTCGTCTACTCGCTGGAGCAGGCGAAAAGTTTCCAGATCACCGACGGAATGAGCGATGCTCTTAATCCCGTGTTCGACAAGAACGGCAAGTATCTGTATTTCACAGCCTCAACCGATGTCGCCCTCTCGACGGCGGGGCTCGATATGTCGAGCGACGAGCACCCTGTCACGCGCAGTGTTTATGTCACCGTTCTCAGCAAAGAAGAAAAATCGCCGCTCGCCCCCGAGAGCGACGAGGAAAAGCCGAAAGAAGAGAAGAAACCGGATCAGGATAAAGACAGAGACCAGAAGACAGACACAGGCAAGAAATCTCCGCAAGACAAGTCAGATCAAACCAACAAAGACGAGAACAAAGAAAAACCGGTGGTCGTGAAGATCGACATCGACGGCATTTTGCAGCGCATTCTCTCGTTGCCTATCCCGCCGAAGAATTACGTCAACATGCTGCCCGGGAAAACGGGAGTTCTTTTTCTGGCGGAAGGGCCGATGGTTTTTACCGAGCAGAGTCAGAGCCTGACTATTCAGAAGTTCGATCTGAGCAAGCGCAAGGTCGATAAATTCGTTGACGACATCAACGACTTCACGATCTCGGACAATGGCGAGAAGATCCTTTACCGCAAGGATGATTCCTGGACGACCATTGCGACCGACGATCCACCTAGTTCGGGGGGTTCTCCCAAGCCCGGTCTCGGCCCGCTGAAGCTTGAGGATTGGCAGGTGTATGTGGAACCGCGGCCCATGTGGCGGCAGATCTACAACGAGACTTGGCGGATCGAGCGCGACTTTTTCTACGATCCGCACTACCACGGCCTCGATCTCGAAAAGGCGAAGAAGAAATACGAGCCTTATCTCGACGGCATCGCTTCTCGCGCTGAGCTTACCTATCTGTTCGAAGAGTGCCTCGGAGAACTTACCGTCGGACACATGTTCATTCATGGTGGCGAAAAACCGCAGCCAAAGAAAGTCAAAGGCGGATTGCTCGGTGCCGACTACACCCTCGAAAATGGCCGCTACCGTGTGGCCAAGGTTTACGATGGCGAGAATTGGAATCCCGGCCTGCAGGCGCCACTGACGCAGCCGGGCGTGAACGTAAAAGCCGGGGACTACATCCTGGCGGTGAACGGCCGCGAGCTGCACTCCTCCGACAACATTTACAGTTTCTTTGAAAACACGGCGGGGAAGCAGGTCGTCTTGAAGGTCGGTCCGAATCCCGATGGCAAAGATTCCCGCGAGATCACGGTCGTTCCCGTAGAAAGCGAAGAGAGTCTGCGCCATCTGGCGTGGATCGAGAACAATCGTCGCCGCGTGGATGAAGCCACTGGCGGCCGCGTCGCGTACGTGTATGTGCCGAATACCGCTGGGGCGGGATACACCAGCTTCAATCGATATTTCTTTGCGCAGGTTGGCAAGGAAGCCGCCATCATCGACGAACGCTATAACGAGGGCGGGCAGCTCGCCGACTACATCATCGATTACCTGCGCCGTCCTTTGATGAGCAAGGTCGTCACCCGCGAGGGGCATGACTGGTCCAGCCCGTCGGAGGCGATCTACGGACCGAAGGTGATGATCATCAACGAGATGTCAGGATCCGGCGGCGATGCCCTGCCATGGTATTTCCGCAAAGCCAGCCTGGGACCGCTGATCGGGAAGCGCACTTGGGGTGGTCTCGTTGGTATTGGCGGATACCCTGTGCTGATCGATGGTGGCACCGTGACGGCGCCCCGCGCTGCAATTTATGGACTGAAGGGCGAGTGGGAAGTCGAGAACCACGGCGTTCCGCCCGATGTCGACGTGGAACTTGATCCCGCAGCCTGGCGCCAGGGAAGCGACGCTCAGCTCGAAAAAGCGATCGAGGTCGTGATGCAGGAACTGAAAGAGCATCCGCTGCCCGAGATCAAGCGGCCGCCCTACCCGAACTATCACCTGCACGATGATCTGGGAACGAAATAGGCGCTGCACGCGTAGGACAGTCTTGGAGTTATAAGACCGCTTTTGCGCTGCCAGGCACACGGTTTGCTCAGCGGACTCTGAGAGAGTGCTCCGCGACTTGGCGTCACAAGCTACGTTTCAGAAAGTAGCAAACGGCCGCTCTCCGCATGCGCCATCGAAATCTTAAACGCAGAGTACGCTGAGAAAGTCCGCAAAGAACGCCGGTTCTGCCTTCATTTCTCGACAAAGGCTTTCAGCCGGGATAATGCCTGATCCCATTGCTCTGAAACCTGATCGAGATACTGCCGCATGCCGTCGATTGGACGCGGGTCCAGTTCGAAGAGCTTTTCGCGGCCCGCGCGCGTGCTGTGCACGATTCCGGTGCGATTGAGCACGGTAAGATGCTTCGAGATCGCTTGTCGAGTGATGTTCGAACCTCGCGTCAGTTGCGAGATCGATCGCGGCTTGCCGCTGGAAAGCTTAGCCACCAGCATGAGCCGCGTCTCATCGCCCAAAGCCGCAAACACGCGAGCCCGGCCCGCGAGCGCCGACGAGGTACTACGGTTTGCGCGCGACATAGCTCTCGATGTTCTTCATCTGTTCGGCCCAGCCGCCTTCGTTGCGGCGGAAATCCTCCAGACGGCGATCTTCCGGCAACCGGTCGAACCCGGATTCAATCACGCGCAGCAACGTACCGTTCTTGGTCTTCTCCAGCAGGAATTCGACGAGCGTGACGGGATCGTCGGGGCTGGGGGAGTAGTTAGCTGCTTCGATCGATTTAGGATGTGGCCAGGTGAAGGAAAACAGCCGCTCCGGCTCCATCTTCTGCACTCTGGCCTCCCATTGCAGGTGCTCGTATCCGGGGTAGGTGATGTGACCACGCGATACTTGTCCCGGCACGAAGGGCCCGTCCAGTTTCACGCGGAACCATTCGCCGAACTCGCGATGGTCGGTCAGGGCGCGCCATACGCGTGAGAGGGATGCTTTCAGCTCAATCTGCTTCTCGATGCGATCGCTCATGATTGCGCAACCTCCGGGTTGCATATTATGGCAAAGCTGAAATAAATGCAACCATCAAGTTGCATGATGGCTGGCCGGCATCATCGACAACAAGGTTCGCCCACCTCGCCCTCGACCAGCAGGGCGCAGAGCATGGAGATTGATTGACTCACTCTCCTGCAGGGTGGGAGAATTTGTCGACAACGACGGGGTCGTTCTTATGCAGTGTCTTCGCTTCGCCGCCTTTGGCGGCGCCATTTGCTTTGCATTTGCAGTCGCATCAGCGTGCGCTCAAAGCGCCGGAGGGGTCGGAGTTGGGGGCGCGGCCACATCCATGAGCAACATTCCCATGAACGGAACCGCTGGTATTGAGCCTCTGATGCTCTCGGTCGTTAATGAGAAACTGGTTCCCCTGGATCGTCCAGCGACGGTCAAGGTCTATAACGACGATACCAAGCGCGTCGAATGGCAGATGACAAAGTCTTCGGAAATCAGATTTGAAGATCTCGGGCCAGGGAAGTACGAAGTTGAGGTGAGCGCGATGGGATATCTCAGCGCCCGCAAAGAGATTCAGCTTCTGGGCGAGAGCCGCCCGGTTCATGTGCAGATCGTGCTCCGTGCCGATCCCGACGCCATTGAACTGAACGCGGCCGATGCCTCATTGACGCCCAAAGCGAGCAAAGAAGTGGAAAAGGGCATTACGGATTTGAGGTCGGAAAAGGTCAAAGATGCGCAGAAGCATTTCGAAAGTGCCTCTAAGATCGAGCCCGATAGTGCCAGGATTAACTTTCTCTTGGGTTATGCCCTGTTTCGGCAGAACGAGTTTGATCAGGCGCAGACTGTTCTGGCCAGGGCAGTCGCAACCGATCCGAAGAACATCCAGGCGCTCAACTTGCTTGGACGCCTGCATCTGGCACGACACGATTTCTCCGGGGCGAAAACTACACTGGAGCAGGCTCTCAGCGTTTCTCCTGACAATCCAACCGCCCATGCGCTCCTGGCAGATGCCTATCTCAATTTGGGGAATTACAAGAACGCGCTGGCCGAAACCGATCTTGCGATTGAAAAAGGCGCCAGCAAAGCCACGAATGTCGAAATCGTTCGCGGTGAAGCCCTCGCCGACCTCGGACGCGATGATGAGGCTATCGAGTCTCTGAAGGAGTATCTGCAACTAGCCCCCGACTCGCCAGCCGCGCCGCAAGTACGCCAGTTGATCACTACGATCGAGCAGCGACGGCCCGCGGCCCAGACCGTGCCGCCAGCAAAATGACCCATAGTCGGCGGAGCGAGGGTCGGTTCAAAGACGAAGGCCGGGTATCCCGGAAGATTATTCCGGATCCCGGCCTACGCTTACTTCAACTTGAGGTAGAGATGAGTGCCCCAGGTCTCGCCGTGGTTGCGAGACCTGGGAATTCAGGCTAGTTGCCCGAGTTCGAAGCAGTGGTAGCGCCGGACGCAGCAGAATTCAAGTCTGCATAGCGCGACAGGCGCGGGAAGAACGGGGTCACTTCAAACGGCATCTTGTCGCGTGCCGAAGTGATGGCCACGGGAGCCGTCTTGATCATCTCCGCTTTATCGTCCCACGGATTGACCTTCACGCGTCCGCCCAGAGGCAGAGCCGCGATCTGATCAAGCTTGTTGTTGTCGAGTGCCGGACCCTCGCTTTCCAAAGCCGCCAGGCGTGTCACGGTGCCGTTTTCCGCCAGAGGATTGCCGAGGTGCGTGGTGAGCAGAGCGCCCAAAGCCGGGGCACGCTGCTGCAGTGCTTTCAGGAACAGGCCGACGTTGCTCAGCTTCTGCGCGTAAGGCGAGTTCTTGAGTATTTCGGTCGCCTTCTTGTCAGCAGCCTGCTCTTCTTCCGGAATGTGCTTGAATCCCAGGTTGTCGTAGGTGGCGTCATCGGAGAACAGCATGCGATCGTTAAACGCATACTTCGATCCCAGGTTGTGCCCGAGCACGATGTGCGCGAGTTCGTGCGCCAGCACGGCCGCCAGGCTCGCCTCGTCAGGAAGTACATCGATCAATCCGCGGCTGATCACGATGGTGTTGCCTACGCTGAAAGTTTCCAGCGGCAAGGTCAGCAGCACGCGCGTGCGGACAGGCCGGGGCAGGTCGATATTGTTGGTGACCTCCAGGTTGTTGACGACCGTCTGCAGAATGTGGTCGACGTCGCCTTCCGGAGCCAGCAGGCCGGCATAGGTCAGGCGCTCAATCACGTTATCTTCCGCCTGCTGCTGCCAGACTCGTTCCGCCTGCAGTGGAGACGCGTCCTGCGCGGCGCTGCTTTCATCCTTCACACTGTCGACCCGGATCTGCGTCAATTCGTCTTCCGAACCACCTTTCTTAAGGTCATAGCCCCAGATGCGGGTCTGCGCCTTGAAGGCCAGCTTGTTCTTTGCCCCGGCGCTGAAGTCGCCTTCTTCGCTGTAGATGAAAGCGGGCACCCAGTAGCCCGGGATCAGGTTCAGTCGCCAGCTGTCCATGTGGAAGAAATACGAATTGCGCGGAGAGGGAACGTAGGTACCGTTCAGGCGGACAATGTTGAATCCCTTATCTTCCACCCATATGCGGCCCAGAAAACGGCCGCGACCGGACTTCGGCTTGGGAGTTACGTCGAACACCAGGCAACGCACGTCGCCGAGAAATTCGCGGCGCACATAGTGGAAGTCATAGTGTTCGCGGTCGAAATCGGTGCGGTCGGCGTACACCATCCAGGAGAAGCCGAGAGGCTGATATTGGACTTTGTAGAGCTTGTGAAAGCCTCCCAGAAGTTTTTCCTGCATGCTGGTCTTGTCGTCATCCCTCAGGTAGTCCTTACGGTCGACGGTCTCGCCCATGTCCATGCGGCCGAGGAAGTAATGATCTTCACTCGGAACCGGGCCGAGTTGCGGATCCATGCTCAGATTCTGCAGGTAGGTCTCGACCACGGGAGTGCGGTTCGAGAGCGCTTTGATCAAAGCGTGTTCATGCGCGACGAAGAGCGTCACCACCTGGTCCATGGTAGTGGGAGCCGCCTCCGGTGGCGGAGGCGCCGGCGTTGCCAGCGGCGGTGTGGTCTTCGATGCTTGTGTCGGTGCCGTCTGCGCCGTTGCATCCGCCGCAGCGGAGGGTTGCGCCGTCTGCGCGGCCGCAGTCGCCGGTTGCGCAGACGGAGCGGAGTCCGCTGCTTGCTGCGCGGCAGCGGTCTCCGGTTGTGCAGACGGAGCGGCATCCGCCGCTTGCTGCGCGGCAGCGCTCATTGACCCGATCACAGACGACGCCAGCATTGCCGCAGTAAGTGTCCAATTCCAAGTGCGCATGACTATCTTCTCCGTAAAACCAGTTCTCAGTTGTTCAGTTGCCAGTACTCGGTGACTGTTTGCAACGTGCAACGACCGTTATTCCTTCCAAAATCCTTACCGCTTTAAGCCAGTCTTCAATCCCAAATTGTCCGGCCGCCGTGGTTCTCACTGGCAACGAGCAACCGGGGACTGGCAACCGTCTTAATACGCCATCTGAAACACGACGTGCACGATTGCCGTCGAATCGACGGGTTGGCCGCTGCGCAGTGCCGGCTTGAATCGGATCTTGCTGGCGGCTGCCATCGCCGCCTCATCCAGTCCATGTCCCAAGCCACGCACCACGCGATTCACGTGCAACGTGCCGTTCGCATAAAAAGTCATTTCCAGCAGCACTTCGCCCTCCAGCTTCAGGCTGCGTGCTTCGTCGGTGTAAACCGGATTCGGCTTATACGTAATCTCGACGGGAGTGGTCGCCGCGCCAGTATCCGCCGCCGCGATCTTCGGTCCCTGATGTACCACCTGCTCTGATCCGAAACCTCCCGTGGAGACTCCCTGGCCGTTGCTGCGCCCGTCTCCCTTGCCACCGGTGGCGATGCCGCTGCCGAAGTCGGCGCTGGCCACCGTGCCTTTGATTCCTTTGGCTCCGCCCGATCCGTTGCCCTGTCCCGGACCCGCAGGCATGTCAAACGAACCCAGCGACGCGGCGTAGAGCTTCGCGCCCGGCTTGCCGGTTCCGGGCAATCCGTTGGGATCGCCAAAGCCGCCAGTCTGAACTTTTTCCACGGGAGCATTTACCGTCGGTGTTGCAGAACTGCCGCTGAAATCCCCGGTATGCACCAGTTGCGGCCGCGCGCCACCCGCCGCCATCTTCAGTTGCGGAGCGGCAAATTGATTGACCACCACCTTGGGCGCCACTACTGGTTGCTGCACCAGTTCGCGGTGCAGTTCGCGCGGCACCACCAGCTTGGGCTGCTCAAATACCGGCAGCTTTACCGCCGGTAGCAGCTTCGGCTTGACCTGCGCCACTTCGGTCTTGATCGGCGGCGGTTCCGGCCGCAACGACGGCATGGGAATCAATTCCGTCACGTGGTACTGCCCCAGCTGCAACTGCTCGGGAAGGATCAGGCTCAGGTTGATAAACACGAGCACCACAAGCGTCACCAAACCGTAGCTCGTCATGAGCGCACGCTTGTCGATCTTGCGTTCGGGCAGAAGTCCTAGCTGAAATCCGCGGTAAGGCGTCGCCATTCCAATTCGCTCCATTGGGACCCGGATGGGGAGAAGCCGGGAACTTGGAGTCTTAAAAATACGGGAGACAGGACAGGGGGTAAACGTGTCCACGGCTCTTGACCTTAGGTAACCCGGGCGTGTCTTTTCGGGAAAATGACCCGAAATGGGCCAGGGACGGGCGCTTTGCCGGCAACTCCCGCTGATATCCGATGAAAGACGGAAAAGAGTCGGATGCGAGAAGGTGATTTCCTGTGTTCTCCGTGTCCTCTGTGGTGAAGATCTTATGTAGTTGTTCTGGCCGAGCGATTTCGCTTGGCGGCAAAGGCGAGAAACACAGGAATTCCAGCCAAAATCACCAGCAAACCATAGCCGGAATTCGGCCAGTCATTCTTGAAGGTGTAGGCGAGAAGAGCCGCCGCAACAGCGACAAAAAGTGCCGGGACCACCGGATATCCGGGCATGCGAAATGGCCGCTCGGCATTTTGCTCGCGTCGTCGGAAAACAAAGATTGTGCTGCCGGCAATCATGTAAAAGAGCCACTCCGCAAAAATCGCCAGGGAAAATAATTGCCGAAAGTTCGCACCCAGCAGCAGCAGAAAAATCGAGAGCACCGCTTGCACCGCGATCGCGACCGAAGGCGTGTGAAATTGCGGATGCACTTTCGCCAGGGCATGAAAAAAATATCCATCCCGCGCGACGGCGAAGGGCACGCGGGCTCCGCTCATCACGGTTCCATTGAGTGTAACCAGCATGGAGAGCGCCATGCCGGCCGACACGATTCCGGCTCCCAGACGTCCCATCACCAGCGCGACCGCGTCCGATGCAGGCCGAGGCGAGGCCGCAATTGCGTTGGCAGGAAGCACGTACTGCACTCCCGCATTCATCAGCATATAAAGCGCAGCCACGATCGCAACTCCGGCCACCAGGGCGATTGGAATGCTTCGCCCCGGCTCCTTCACTTCGCCCGCGACCATGTTCAGATCATTCCATCCGTCGTACGCCCACAGCGCCGCAACCAGCGCCGCCATGAAGCCCGCAATTCCACCCTTGGCACCGGTGAACGTTCCCGCGAAGTTGGCCCAGCCTCGTCCGGCGACGTGTCCCACTCCGCTGAAGCAGACCAACACGATTCCAATAATGATTGCGATCTTCAGCAGCGTGAAGACAAGCTGAAACTCGCCCGCTTTCTTGATCCCGAGATAATTCAGGAATGAAATCAGTGCTGCCGCCCCGATCGCGATAATTTGTCCCCAGGTGACGGTGAAGGGCGCCGAGATGGTGTTCGCAGAGAAGAAAGAAAAAACGGAAAACGTTCCCAGAATTCTCACGAACCCCACAACCACGGTCGCGATCGATGCCGGTTTGGCGATCACGAACCAGGTCCAGCCATAGAGAAACGCGGCCAGCGGTCCGTAGGCGTCGCGCACGTAAACATACTCGCCGCCAGCCTCGGGTTTCATGGCGCCCAGCTCGGCATAAGTGAGGGCGCCGAAGAACGACAGCAATCCGCCCACGATCCACGCCAGATATACCAGCCTGGCCGATCCCACCGCCTGCATCATTTCCGCTGGAACGAGGAAGATCCCGCTGCCGATGATGGTTCCGACGACCACCGCCGAGGCGTGGCTCGTCCCAAGTTCCCGGGAAAGTTCCGGATGGGCGGAAACCGGCGTCGAGGTCGTCGCCATACAGAGTGGATGAGTATACGGCAGGGAACGACGGTTTAAGACGATTCCGTGTTGAACCGCGACCCAGGCCGGATTCAGTTTTCTTCTACGGTTTGGTCCTATGGGTTCTCGGCCGGCCGACCGTTCAGAACAGCGCTAGCGACCCATCCCACCCCGAACGTCACGCTGGTTCCGATCAGCACCCACCAGGTCCACGGGACTTGCGTGCCCAGCCACAAATAAAGTTCCGTGATCATGCCGCAAATCATCCCGACGGCCGCTCCGCGTTGATTCGCGCGCTTCGTGAGCACTCCCAACAGGAACGCGCCCAACAGCGCGCCATAGGCGACGGACGCAATCTGCAGCCCGACTTCGACAACACGCCCAGCTTTCCGCAGGGCGATCAATGCCAGCCCGAACAAGACAACCGCCCAGACGAGCGTCGCCAGCCGCGAGAGCCGCATCTTCGTTCTCTCGTCAAGTTGCGGGCGGAAGCGCGCATAGAAATCCAGGATCGCGCTCGACGAAAGCGAATTCAGCGCCGCGCTTAAGTTCGACATGGCCGCGGCGAGGATCGCCGCAACCAGCAGCCCCGAAATTCCGTGCGGCATCCTGGTCACGATGAATGTCGGATAAATCCGGTCCGCCCTGCCAAAAACCACGGAAGGCGCGCGATAGTAGGCCCACAGCATGATGCCGACCATCAGAAACAAGGCAAACTGGAAGAAAATAGCCACGCCGCTCGAAACCAGCGCGGTGGTCGACTGTTTCTGTCCACGGGCGGCCAGCAGGCGTTGCACGATGAGTTGATCCGTCCCATGGCTGGCGACGGTGAAGAATGTTCCGCCGATCACTCCCGCCCAGAACGTGTAGGGCATCCAAAGATTGGCGCGGAAGTCGAACATCTGCAGCTTTCCCGCCGCGGATGCCGCCGCATGAATGGCTGGCCAGCCTCCGGGAACCAGATGTGCAATGGTTGCGAGCCCCACCAGCGTTCCGCCAACATAAATCGCGGTCTGCACCACATCGGTCCAGATCACGGCCGCCAGTCCGCCTTCGAAGGTATAGATCAGCGTCAATGCGGTGATAATCGCGATGGAAAGCACCTGGCCGGTTCCCAGCGCGATCGAAACCACAATAGAGACCGCATACACCCGCACGCCCTCCGCCGCCGCACGCGTCAGCAAGAACAATCCGGCGGTGAGTGAGCGCAGCCCGCGTCCAAAGCGACGTTCGATCAACTCATACGCGGTGTAGAGATCTCCGCGAAAATAGTGCGGCAATAGCACAAGACTGATTACGATCCGTCCGACCAAGTATCCCATCACGACTTGCAGGAAGGTCAGATTCGAGTCGTAGGCAAGACCGGGAATGCTGATAATGGTCAGCGTGCTGGTTTCCGCGGCGACAATGGAAAGCATGATCGCCCACCACGGGATGTCGCGGCCGGCAAGAAAATAATCGCGCAACGAGCGCTGCTTTTTCCGGAAGCGCAGCCCAAAGAGAGTGATCCCAGCCAGATACAATGCGATGATCGCGAAATCGAACCGGTTCAGGCCCATCGACTCAGTAATTATGTCTACTCGTGG
>JASHQK010000292.1 GCA_030039195.1 Candidatus Sulfotelmatobacter sp. | reverse complement strand
CGTTACCATTTTACCGCAGGCGAATATAAGGCGAAAGATGATAGACTTGGTTCGTGGACGAGGGCCGAAAGCGCGTTCTGCTGATCGCTGCCAGCATTCTCGCCGTTCGAAAGCTGGCGAACTGGGATGGTCGCCCTTCACCCATGCTTGAAGCCGCCATTGCCGATGCCATCTCACTTGCCGAGCGCATCATGGCGAGAATTGATTCTCGGTGGCCCATGGCTAAAGTGCCAGACAACCACTCGTGATAAATTCAGCACGTTGATCTACTCAGTCAAAACCGAAACGGGAACTGTCACCAAGACACGACCGAACCCCGATCTGCCACGAGTCCTTCTGGTCGAGGACGAAGAACCGATACGGGACATTATCGTCCCTTGGCTGTTTAGAGACGGATTTGATTGCCGTGAAGCGGCAGACGGTCAAGCGGCAATGGACTTGTTGGCTAGCGGAACGAGAATCAATCTTGTTCTCTCAAATCTGCTGTCACCTTCGGTTGGCTGCGAAATCCGTCAGTGGACATCTGCCGCTATTGATCGCCAGCGCCACACACTCGAATAGAACGACTACGGTGATGATCGCAGCCCAGTGGAATCGACGGAGTATCGCCACGACGGGCAGCGCCAGAATGCACCCCGCCAAGAATGCCCAGATCACCGTGTGCAAGAGTTTGATCGCTGTCAGCACCGAGACCCTTTCGCCGCTTTTGCCTTCCGCTGCTCCTGCGCTCCCAGAATCTCGATCTCCGCTTGCAACCAGTCGTCCAAGGCGAAGCCGTCAATCCTCCCGCGCTGCTCGTACAACTCGAAGGCACGGCGCCGGATTCGTTCCTCGGTGTCTCTTGGAAGATTCGCCTTTCCTGAGCGAGGTTCCCGAAACTTGGATTTTGCTGTCATGGGCGTCCCTCCTCAATGAGCCGCTCTTTTCCATCCAAGTATGCTTCGACGGCGACCATTGGACAGTGATAGCAGTCACCCCGCTCCAGCCGTCCGCTGTGCTTTGGGTCACAGCGTCCCTGTTTAGCCAAACCGCACTATAGGTGACGGAGGAGAGACCTATGCAGGGCGACAAGAAGGTGATCGAACAGCTAAACGCGGCTCTGAGTTCGGAACTGACCGCCATCGTCCAATACATGACGCAATCCGAGACGTGCCAGAACTGGGGATATAAACGACTCGGCGACCTCACCAAAGCGCGAGCTATCGAGGAAATGAAGCACGCCGAAGGGCTGATCGAGCGCATCATTTTTCTCGACGGAGTTCCGAGCGTCGAGGTCGGTCTGAAGCCCCAACTAGGAAGCAAGGTGCAAGAGCAATTGGAAATCGACCTGAAGGACGAAACAGACGCAGTGCGCCAGTACAACGATGCCGTGAAAGTATGCGCGGAGGCAAAAGACGATGGGTCGAAGTCTCTGTTCGAAAGTATGATTCGCGACGAGGAGCGCCACGCCGACTTCTTGGAAAGCCAGATTCATTCGATCAAGGAAATGGGAATTGCGAACTATCTGTCGCAGCAATTGAGCGGTGGGAAATAGCCGCTGTCAATCATGGCATTCGATAAGCAGACGGGCGTCAATCGCGAAGAGCTTGCGAACGCAGCTACGCATGGTGTCGGTCTCTTCCTGAGCATCGCGGGTGCGGTTGCTTTGGTCGCCGTCTCCATTCTCCACGGAACTGCTTGGCATATCGTGAGTTGCACGGTATATGGCTTCACCCTCATTCTGCTTTACCTTTCCTCAACTCTCTACCATGCGGTTTCAAAGCCGCAGCTAAAGCAAAGGTTCCGACTTTTCGACCATTCCGCCGTGTACCTGCTGATCGCTGGGACGTATACGCCCTTTACTCTTGTCAACCTGCGCGGTGGCTGGGGATGGATGTTGTTCGGCGTGGTCTGGGTACTCACGCTTGCCGGGATCACGTTCAAATATGTTGCGCTAGGTCGCTTCCCCGTGCTTTCGACAGTGATTTATGTGCTCATGGGATGGCTGGTCGTCCTCGGCATCAAGCCCGTGTTGACCTTCGTGCCGCTGCACGGCTTCCTTTGGTTGTTGACAGGAGGACTGTTCTATACCGTGGGAGTGTTCTTCTTCGCCTCCAAGAGGATTCCTTATAGTCATGCCATCTGGCACTTGTTTGCGCTATGCGGGAGCATCTGTCACTACTGGGCTGTATTCTTTTACGTTCTTCCACACAAGCCTGCTTGACCAGAGAGGACGCAATGGGGCCAATCGGACATTTCTCAGTGGGATTGGCAGCGAAGACTGCGGTTCCGAAAGTGCCGCTTGGAGTTCTGTTATTAGCTACGTGGGTTCTCGATGTTCTAGCCATCGCCTTCGGGTTCGCAGGCATAGAGAAAGGGGGCACTGCCGGACTTCCGTGGTCTCATGGTCTCTTCATGTCAATCATTTGGTCGGTCATCGCCGCTCTCTTGGCTGCACGTATCTATCGCGACAACCGTGCGGGAGAGGTTGTTGGGCTTTTGGTATTCAGCCATTGGGTACTGGACTTCGTTTCCCATCCCATACCGTTTTCCAGCTTTTCTTGGCGTTCGTGGCAATGGAGCTATGGACATGCCCTGCCGTCCGATCTCCCGCTTCTTTTCGGAAGCTCGCCGAAAGTGGGACTCGGCTTGTACAACTCCATCAGCGCGGTCGAAGCCACGGCATTGGAGTTTGGGATGTTCATTCTGGGAGCGGCAGTGTACGCAATCTATGTTAGCCGGAGAAGGAAAGAGGCCTTGATTCGCAGCCACAGAAGAACCAGCTGCCACGATGGCTGGTTTCTTACCAGCTGACAACGGTACTGGCGTATCATTTGCCTAATGGACTCCAAGCGCGATCAACTGGAGACGAGGGTTGCGACCTTGGAGTTGATGCTCGTTACCGAACGCGCACGCCCTAAGCCTGACAACAGCGAACTTGCAAGATTGGAGGGGGACCTTAGAGACGCGAAATCGGCGTTAGAGATGTACAACAAAGAGCACGTTTGATCCACCACCTTGGCGGTGGCCTCGGTGAGTTCGCTCTTCTTCCAGGCGTCGACCTGCTTGCGAACGGGGTCGAAGTT
>JASHQK010000291.1 GCA_030039195.1 Candidatus Sulfotelmatobacter sp. | reverse complement strand
AATTATTGATGCGCATCCCGTCGCGGCAGGCTCTGGTATGCATGTTCCTCGCGCTGCTCGAATTGGTTCGCCTGCAGGCGATTCAAGTGCGGCAGGAGCGGCTGTTTGGCGAAATCGCAGTGCGTAAGCACACGCACTTCGACGAGATCATGAAGGAACAAACTGCGGTACGAGATGATTGGAGATAAAAGCAGTTGCTAGTATCCAGTTGCCAGTGAAAACTGGGTACTGGGTACAGGCAACTGGGTACTGAGGAATGTCGCTAAAAGCTGAACTCGAAGCCATTATTTACGCGGCGGAGACGCCGATCACGGTGGAGCAGATGACGCAGCTCGCGCGTGCCACCGTTGTGGCTGAAGGTGTGTCGGACGAAGCCGAGATCAAGTCACGCGTGCGCTCGACCGTCGAGGAACTCGTTGGCGAATATGGTTCGCCTGATCATGGCATCGAAATCCGCGAGGTCGCGGGTGGATATCGCATGTCGACGAAACCCGAGCAGCATGAGGTTGTACGCGCGTTCGCCAAGAGTTTGAAGCCGCCGATCCGCCTCTCGCTGCCCGCGCTCGAAACGCTCGCGGTGATTGCCTACAAGCAGCCGGTTACCGTACCCGAGATCAACGATATTCGCGGTGTCGATTCCGGCGGCGTAATTGGAACTCTGCTCGACCGCAAACTCATCACGACCGCCGGCCGCAAGCAGGTGATCGGGCGTCCGATTCTTTATAGAACCACGAAAGAATTTCTTCTGCGTTTCGGTTTGAAAGATGTGAACGAACTCCCCAGCATGGAGGAATTCGAGAAGCTGGTAGCAGAATCTTTCCAGTCGGAATTGATGCCGGCGGAGAATGCAGCCGAGGCCGCGAATTCCAGCGAGCAGCCATTGCCAACTGGGGCGGATGAATCGCAGGCTGACTCTTTAACGCCAGAATCGGCACAGGCTCCTGAAGAAGCCGAATCCCAAGCGACGGAGAAGAAAGCCGGGTGAGAACGTGCGGTCCTCGCCACTCCAAGCTTAACGGACAAAATATAAGTGGGTGCCCCATCGCCTTTGCGAGACGTGGGATCCTCATCCCATTTCTTCTCATGGCAACCCACAGTAGCGAAATGCGCGGTAACATCTAAGCAACTATGCCGCTCGAACGCCTGCAAAAAATCATTGCTGCCGCCGGAATCGCTTCGCGCCGGAAAGCGGAGGAATGGATCACCTCCGGCCACGTGCAGGTCAACGGACAAACCGTCACGGAACTCGGCAGCAAGGCCGATCGCGAGACCGATCACATTCGCGTGAACGGCAAGCTGCTGCAGGGAGCGCAACGACACGTTTATCTTCTCCTCAATAAGCCCAAGGGTTTTGTAACGACCGTGAGCGATCCGGAGAAGCGGCCGACCGTCATGGATTTGGTTCGCGGGGTCAAGGGACGCGTCTATCCTATCGGTCGTCTCGATTACGCCAGCGAGGGTTTGCTGCTACTGACCAATGACGGCGATCTTGCTCATCGATTGATGAAGGCCGCGTCGCATGTGCCGAAAACGTATCTCGTAAAAGTGGCGGGCAGTCCCAAAGAGGAAGCGATTGCCAAGCTGCGCGCCGGAGTTTCCATCGCGACCGACGAGGGCAAACGGGTGAGAACGAATCCGGCTGCGGTTCGCATTGTGAAAGAAGCTGCGAATCCCTGGTACGAAGTTACTCTGATTGAGGGACGCAATCGCCAGATTCGGCGCATGTTTGAGGCCGTCGGCCATCACGTGGAAAAAATCAAGCGCGTACGCTACGGTCCGCTCACCCTCGATGTCGCTCCCGGAGAGTTCCGCCCGCTTACGCCGAAAGAAGTCGAACGACTGAAGTCTGCGTGCACACGCTGACAACGTGCACAGGGAGGCAAACACGACGATGCAGGACCCTCCAAGAATACGACCGTGATTGAGTCTCCGACAACCGGTGTCGATTCCTTGGCGACTGGGAAATCTGAACGATGATGTCCTATGAAGATTGGCTGGAGCGCATCCTGGGCTGCGCTCGCAATATAGCTAGCCGAGCGCACCAAGAAGAGGCATGGAAAGCGGGCGGGGATCTGGTGTCCTCACCAGACGAGGTCTACCAGGCTCTGATGGAGGACCGCACGCCGGACCTCTTCTTCGAAATCTATGGCAAGAGTCTGAGCGCGCAGCAGGTGCAGTGCTGGCACGATCTAAAGTCTCGACTGACGAGCTATTACGACAGGATGCCGCTATATCCTGACCCGGCCCGAGTACTGGAAGATCCAGAGTGGGATCTAGTTCGTCAGGCAGCCGCGAGATTCGTGCTGGCTTTCAATGGACAGAGCGTCTAGTCTCCCGAATAAACTTTCCCGCGCAGAAGCCGGCAAAAGGAAGTCCCAACGCGAGCTTCATCCCATGGCGAGTTTCGCGGCACCGAATAATCCGGCGTCGCTGCCCAGCACGGCACGCGTGATGATCGTCTTCTGCAGAGTGCGATCAACAATATTCGCCGCAGCGCCTTCGCTATCGCCTTGCATCTCATCCGGAAAGCTGGCCGCATAGATAATCGAGCGTCGCCGTATTTCCTCGAACATAGTGGGAGCAAACGCATCCCACGCACTGGCCACGCCGCCGCCAACCACGTACATTTTCAGGTTCAGAACGTTGACGATATCCGCCAGCAGGATTCCCAGAGCGCGTCCAAAGCTCCGGAAGATGCAGCGCGCGGGCTCGTCTCCTTGCATGGCGAGGTCGTAAATCATTTTTGCGGTGAGCCCAGGTTCGGTGTGCGCTGCTCTTGCAATCTCGGGCGCATTGCCAGCCGCGATGGCTTCGCGCGCCATGCGAACGATTGCGGTAGCCGAGGCGTATCGCTCGGCGCAGCCGCGATTACCGCAGCCGCAGGGAACTCCTTCAGGTTCGATCGTGACGTGACCGAATTCCCCGGCCATCCCGTGCAGTCCGTGAAAAATCTTGCCATCGAGCACGATGGCACCGCCAATGCCGGTGCCCAGGGTAAGCAGCGCCATTTCTCGAGCGCCGCGTGCGGCTCCCAGCCACTGTTCGCCAAGCGCGTGCACCTTCGCATCATTTTCCAGGAAGATGCGCGTGCCCAGCCTCCGCTCAATCGCGTCTCGCACCGGATAATTGCACCAACTTGGCACATTCGCCGATTTCCTTACCACGCCCGCTTCCAGGTCGATGATGCCGGCAATGCCGAAGCCGGCGCCGAGCAAGTTCCCAGTGCCGCCGTGTTGTTTCGTGAGCCGCTCGATCGCGCCGCACATGGCGTCGACGAGGTCATCGGGGCGTGCCGACATGTTTGTGCTGAGATTGATTTTCTCGAGGATCTGGCCGTCGATGCTCACCGCGGCAATGCGTAAGTTCGTACCACCCATGTCGACACCGATGGCGAAGTCAGTCATAAACGCAACAGGGTAACACGACAACCTGTGTGCCGAGGGCGAATTCTGAGATCTGCCGCGCGCTGGAAAGCACACGCGTTCGGAATGGCGTCACTACTCCTGGACGGATAGCTTCACTTCTGGCACTTCGGGCAATAGTGGCTGCTGCGGCCGGAGATCACGACGCGCTTGATCGGAGTTTTGCAGACGAGGCACGGTTCGCCTTCGCGCCCGTACACGCGGTGTTGCAGTTGAAAGAATCCTTCTTCGCCGTCGGCATCGACGTAATCGGAAATTGACGATCCGCCAAGCGCGATGGCCTCGCGCAGAACTTCTTTGACCGAGCTATGTAATTTCACTAGCTGCTCGCGTGTGATCGTCGCAGCCCGCCGCCGCGGACGGATTCCGGCCCGAAACAAAGATTCATCGGCATAAATATTTCCCACCCCGCGCAGGAGCTTCTGATTGAGCAGCGCACTCTTGATTGGCGTCTTGCGTCCGCGAAAAAGCTCAATGAATCGGTCGACATCGATTTCGAGTGGCTCAAAGCCCCCAGCATCAAAGTCGGCGGATCGGGCCACGCTCAGCCGGCCAAATCGGCGCGGATCGACAAAGCGCAGCTCTCGTCCGGAGACGAGCTTGAGAATGGCGTGGGTGTGCTTCTCGATCTCTGCTTCCGGCGTGGCAATCTGCAGACGGCCCGTCATGCCGAGATGTACGATCCATTGGGCCCTGTCCGGCGTGGCGCGGGCACTCCTGCCCGCCAGCGTGGGGTGCCCCACTTCTCGCCGCTTCTGCGAGACGTGGGAGTCATTGACGCCGTGCTTGTTTCGGCTTTGCGCGGACAAGTGTGTCCGCGCCTCTCCATCTTTTTCCAGATCAAACACGATATGTTTGCCCATCCGTCGAACTGCGGCAATGCGGCTGCGCTCCAGCGTGACTGCGATTTCCTGCGCCGCAGATTTCAGCGGCTCTTTTTTCTGGCCCAGCCAGACCGATTCGATCACGTCTCCAGTGACGCGCTCGGCAAGACCACGGGCAATGGTTTCAACTTCGGGAAGTTCCGGCATGAATGCGACGATTCTCGATCTCGAATCAGGTGACCAAAGATTCTATCGCCACTGTAACCGCAAAGCGTGATTCGTTGGACTGAGTCCCTTTTTCGGGTGCGCTGATTTTGATGCGGTTGACTCTCCGTTGGACGCACAGAACAACGGCCATTCGGCCAACGCTGAGGGCTTGGTGAATACGAGGGGCGGTGCATCGCCGCCCCTTCCTTGGTTTGCGTTTGGGGGGGAACTTTTCGATGAGAAATGCTGCCCTGCGCTCTAGTAGCGGTTACCTGCGGCCCAATGCAATACCTGATCCTCGACAGAGAACGTTTCCGCCAGCGGCCGCAGGAATCTCGACGCCAGAGAAAAGGCATGCACCTCGAGCGGCACGGTAAAAAGCGCTCTGCCTTTGAGAAATCCCCTCACCCACAGTTCGGCATAGCGCTCTAATCCCAGTACCTGAATCTGCACCGTATGGACCAGCGCGTGAAAAAGCGCGCGTTCCGTGAGCCTCTCGTTGAACGCGACCACATCGATGAAGGTGAGAGATTCCATGTGCTGGACGTCGGGCAGATTGTCGAAGCCGAGCGCGCGCACCTGGGCGAGAAATTCGGGAACCGGAACGCGCGCACCGTTGAGCTCCACAACGCGGACCTGCTCCAGCAGGCGCACACGAAAATAGCGCGCCAGTGCCGTTTTCTGGGATGCAGCGAGCGGCTCCGCCAGCGGGAAATGGGCCTCACGCTGTTGGCGCATGTAATCGCAGAGCCAGTCGACGCCCTGGGCAATCTGCTCGGGAGTTCCCTGAGTGAAGAGTTCGCGTTGCACCTCGGGCTTCGCAACGCGGTTTTGAATGCCCTGGTAGAACTCGTGCAAGGCGCTGGCGGCTTCGGCGGATTTGCGCAATAGGTCACTGCGCCCGAAGCGGGCCAGATCATCGACGGAATAGCGAAGACGAAGGTGATGGGTGGCGCAATGCGCGCTGACCAGTTCGAGCTGGGCGTGGCGCAATTCCGAATTGAGTTGCATTACCGAGATCCCTTCCTGGGGATCGTCATCCTCGTACATTTGAACTGCTCCTGCGAGCTGAATACGGTCGGCAGGGGATGGGCCCACAGCGCTTGAATTATTTATACAGCGTTATGTATACATTGTCAACATTATTTTTAGAGAGTTGAGATGCGGCAAAATCACGAGGCTTCTTCTGCGATCCGAATCCGAAAAGCGCAGGGTCTTACACCGGTGTCAGACTGGATTCCGAAGGCTGTGTCCCCCACACGCTGCGAAAGGTCTTGGAGACACGAACGCCGCCGGTTTCCGGCGGCGAGTTCACGGTTGCTCCGTGGCTAACGCGAGGTTTCTTCCAAAATCCCCTGCTCCAGTTTTTCCTGACACTCGATGCAGTGGCGTGTCCAGGGCACCGCTTCCAGGCGCTTGGGATTGATGTCTTTTCCACAATTGATGCATTCGCCGAAGCTGCCTTCGCGGATGCGAGCCAGAGCGCTCTCGACCATCTGCAACAGTTGGCGGTCGTTGTTGCTCTGGCTGAAGAGGAATTCTTTGTTGTACGAACTCGCGGCGCGGTCGGCGATGTCCTGCGCCGTGTCTTCGTCGGCGGTGCGTCCGTCGGCTTGCGTGCGTGTGACGGTGCGGCGCAATTCCTGCTGCCGCGACTCCAGGCGTTTCTTGAATGTATCGAGCTTCTTCTTATCCATAGGGCACTTCTTCGGGGTCTGCTGCAAATGCGATACCCAATTAAAATTTACGGACGCCTCCTGAAGGCGTCCGGCGCGTAAAGGCCAAACGAAAATGATAAGCGCGAAAATTGAGATGCGTCAACCGTGGCGGAGGCTGTTGGAAATCCGATGGTCCGGAACAGAGGAGAATCCGCCATTGGCGAAACCGGCCAGGACATGCGAGCCACGGAAACAAACGGTTAAGCCACCTCTCCGCAAGCATCGGAGCGCAAGTCGAATGCCCGGTGCAAGTGTATTGGGATGCGGAGAAAGAGTTCCCATGGTTATTGAAAGCACGACATCGTAGGAGCACGCTCTTCGTTTGAGACCTGCCGCCCCGGAGCCCGGCAAAGCCTGGGACGTGTCGGGTTGGGCTCGTCCAGTCCGGAAAAACAAAAGTGGCCCCATTTCTGGGGCCACGATGCAAAGAGGCGGATGGCGGGTAATTCAGGAAAGGTTATGCAAGATGCCGTTCCGCCAGCCGGAACGGCCATTCGGGAAGTCACTTGGAGAATCGAAGAGAGTGAAGCTCATGCTCGAGGTAGCGGCCTCTTTCTTGACAACAGAACAAAGCACTTGCTGAGCCAAAATGAGAAATGACGTGATTCAGGTCACGATGGTCGCTAATCGATAGATAATAAATAGCTTGTTCGTGCGCTGACAGAAGGTGCTTGAGGCTGACATAGCGGCAGTTTAGGGGCCAAGTGCAGATCACTGCACATTCAATGCATTCGTGTACCTGCCACGTGGGACGCGGGCCACGCTTGCCCGCGAGAGGCTTGCGGTGCCACTGATTCTCACGCTCGGCAAAGTCAGCCAGAACACTCGCTTCGCAATTGGACGGACCCTTCGACTGCGCTCAGGGCAGGCTAAGGCGTCCGCCCATACACTTGTTTTCGTTTCTGTTAGCTGTTCCCGGCCACGGTGCGCAGTTTGCCGGGCAGGAAGTGATACGGTGGCCAGGGACCACTAATCGCGACCTCGCAGTTTTTCAACTGTTTAGCGGCCGTAGTGTAGCGGTTCTGATACTTCTCGACGCTCTTGGAATCGATCAGGTGAGCGATGTCAATCAGCATGCCCTCGGGCGCCACCTTCTTGCAGCTGACTTCTTCCTCCAGCGGATTGAAAAGCTTGTGTACCTGCACCGACAGGGCACGCGCTTTGGTCTGGCGCTCGCGCTCGCGTGATGCCTTCACCCGCAGCTTGGACAGGTAGTCGCCGCCGACGGTGTCGGGTAGCTCCACATCGATCATGGCTTCGCGGAGCGAGCCGTCGCGAACGACCAGCTTGATATGCATTTCCGATTTGCCGCGGAGTTTTGCAACGCTCAGGCCGAAGGTACGCCGGTTCACGCGCACCGCTTGGCGTAGCGCTTCATCGCTGTCGAAGATCGTTCCAAACTTGAAGGGCAACACCGTTGACGTGCGGAAACAGGCACTGACCACCCGCGCGTGCTCAATCGCGGACTTCTGATCGAGATTGCCGGTTGTGTGCTCGTACTCGCTGACGATGACCGCGAATTCGCCACTGGGATAGCTCAGAACCGCAGCGCCATTAACTCCTTGCACACCTTCCATCAGAAAAGGGCGGCGAGTGCGGGTTCCATTTGGGAGGGTTTGATGCTCAGTGATGCAGTACGCGTACCACGCCATAGTGAACTCTCCGAACCGGGATATAGGCGGAGCGAGCCGCCTCGTACGTCGAGTTTTCCAACCTGAGCTGCGACTTTTGGAAGTTAAAAAGGAAACGGGCGGTACAGGGTCAAACCAACCGAAAACGCTTACAGTCGGCGTTTCCTATTTGCATAATACTTCGTGCATTCACAAAAAAGCAACTTTTTCTTGTTGGGCTGCATCCCCAGCGCTTTATTTGCTGGTAGCCGAGCGAGCGCGCTCCTGCAGCTCTAGGAGAACGACCCGCAGCATCTCATCCCACGGGGCGGGTTTGCCGGTCCATATTTCAAATTGCCGCGCCGCCTGGTGGACAAACATCTCGATCCCCGGAATGACCTGCGCGCCCCGCTCTTTGGCTAATTTCAGCAGCCGCGTTTCCGCCGGATCGTACACCATATCAAAGACATAGCGGGCATTGATGTCTTTTTCCTGCAGCGGCGTGTCGCGTGTATTACCCATTCCCACAGGAGTTGCGTTGATGATGACGTCGAACGCCATTTTTCTTAAGTCGGGGCGCTTCATGATGCGCGCTCGCGCTTGGTGGGCTAGCTTCTTCGCCGGTGCGGCGCTGCGGTTCAGGATGTAGACCTCTGAGCCTCTTTCCTTCAGACCGAAGACGGCGGCGCGGGCGGCTCCGCCCGCTCCAAGAACCAGGATGCGCGCGCCCTCCAGCGTGCTCAATCGGCGCTCCAGTGGGCGAATGACGCCTGCCGCATCGGTATTGAAGCCATAGAGCTTGCCATCTTGTGCCCGCACCACTGTGTTGCACGCGCCGATCTTGGCGCTGTGAGCATCCGTATTATCCAGATACGGCAGGATCGTCTCCTTGTAGGGCATGGTGACGCTGATGCCATGTATTGGAATTTCTCGCACGCAGGTCAGAAGATCTTTGAGCGCTTTGGCGTGCAGTGCCAAGAACACCGCGTTGACATTCTCACGTCGGAAGCCCGCGTTCATGATGGTCGGAGACAGTGAGTGTGCGATTGGATCTCCGACCACGCCGTAGACCCGCGTGGCAGCGTCGACCTGCTCAATCCGATAAACATTACGCAGTTCCTGCGCTGTCACCTGGCCCGGGGCAGTTGCTTCGGCAGCGCTGGAGGCCGCAAAAGTAAAGACGCTTCCCGCTCGCAGAGCCAGCACGCGGCTGATAATGCCTTGCTCTCCCATGCACATGCTGACCAGGGAATGGCGATCACCCTCATGCGCAAGGAACTTGATCATTGCAACGTTGTCAGAGAGTGTGGTGGCCGTGCTCACGATCTTGTAAAAGTCGGCGGGGTACGCCAGCATTTTTTCCAGCGTCTCTTCGAGCTTTCTCGTAGCGTGGAAATCATGGAATGAAAGGATCAGAGCCGAGCGCGCCCGTAGCTTCTGCAGATGTTCGGGCTGGCACTTGTTTGCGGTTTGCAGCTCCACGTCCACGAGTTGGCAGCCCGCCGCGCCAGCTTTGGCGAGAATGTCGAGTTGGGATGCGATTGAGCCCCGGAAACGCCCGCCACTGGCCGCTCGGCGGCAGGTCGCGACGATGACAGTCCCATGATGCAGGTCGAAGAACCGCTTGATCTTCGGAAACGCCAAAGCGGGTTTGGGAAGGTAGTCTAAGCGAAACTCCAGGAAGGGGTTATCCCGGACCAGCGCCTCCGCTTTGTCGATCATCTGGTTGGGATCGCTCCCGATGATTGGGACGCAGAGCCGGGGCAGCCTGAGCGGCAAAAGGCGCGGCGGAGCGCTGGATCCGGCGGAATTTCTCGTTTTTGCTTCGGCCAGTGGGTTCAAGGTACAAGTGCGACGACGGCGAATTATTACAGGCACCTAACTGTATATGCAACAGCGGATTACTGTTTTATCGAAAATAGCAACCCAGTCCGCCCTACACCCTCGTAACCTTGACCCTCCCTGATGCACTTGTTACCTTCCGGCTGAAGCCTTTCTTTTCTGCAATTTAACTGGGGAGAGGATGAACGTGGTCCTTCCCGGAGGTAACATGAAGAAAATAGGACTGTTCGTGTTGCTGCTGGCGACGGCGGCTGGGGCGCAATCGGGTCAGAGCAGCGATCAAGCCCCTCAAGGTACCCTGCCCACTTCGATAAGTTTCCCGATCGAGCGGGTACAAACTCCGACCTACGCCGACCTGTATTGCGCCGGCTTCATCAGCAAGCAAGTTCTTCCCGACGCGAACTACGTGGCGGGCGGCCTGGAAACGCCCAGCGACACCAAGTTTACTCGGGGAGACGTTGTTTACCTGATGGGCACGGGATATAGCCTTGGCGCCCAATATGAGATTATCCGCGCCCTGAGCGACCTGAATAAATACGAAATATATCCCGGGGAGAAGAAACTGCTGAAGGAAACTGGACAGCCCTATGAAGAAATCGGCCGCGTAAAGATTATCGATACGCGGAGCCGGTCGGCGATTGCCCGGGTCGAGTATTCCTGCGACACGATGACTCCCGGCGACACGGCAATTCCCTTCGCGGAAAAGCAATTAGTGAATTACCATCCTTCCATCCGGTTTGACCGCTTTCTGCCGGCAGCGCATGATCTTTCCGGCCGCATCGTGATGGCAAAGGACTTCGACTCTCAGCTCGGTACAGGCCAGAAAGTTTATGTCAATGTCGGTGCGAATCAGGGAGTGAAGGTCGGCGACTTCTTCCGGGTCACCCGTAGCTATCAGGCGAATCTGGAGGACCCGGTGGATTCTCTGTCATTCAAAGCCGCGATGGCAGAAGACACGCAGCTCAAAACACCATCGGTTGATCCCGCGCTGTTCGAAAAGTCCAACGGTCCTGTGATCCACGTGCGCGATCTGCCGCGGCGCGGCGTAGGCGAGATCGTGATTATCGGCGTAACGCCCACCACGGCGACTGGGATGATCGTGTTTGCCCCGGAACCCGTGGCTGCTGGCGACGACGTGGAAGTCGATCAGACTGCCAATCAAACAACGAACTGATAGTGGACGCAGTCAGAAGTCCACGGGGACGGGAAACCGTCCCCGATTTATTTTTCACCCACCTCGTTGCGGTTTCTGAACAATAAAGCCTTACTACGGAGACACAGAGACACGGAGAAATCTTCTGGCCTTTCTTCCGCGGGTGCTTCCATCTCTCCGGTGGCGAAGGGGATTGACTTACTGCGACGCGGGAAGGTCCCCGAAGACTTCGGCGGTGAAGGCTTCGAGGCTTGCGCCTTTTTTCCATGCGTCAACAGCCAGTCCGGCTTTACGGCAGGTTTGCTCAAGGAAAGCAATGCGATCCCAATTGTGCTCAATGGGGACTTGTGGCAGCAGAAGCCCGCGCCGTCCGCCCATGGTGATCAGCAGGCCATGCCGGCCAACTTCCACCATCTCAGCTGCAATCGGCTGCGGTGGCGAAAGAATGCTGAGTTCGATCTCGAGTTGCCGCGCTTCTTCAAGGGGCACCGGATAAAAACGCGTGTCTTCAAACGCCGCGGCCCGCGCGGTGTCCGCTACGGCAACATAAACCGGACTGATCGGCAACACATAGCCGACGCATCCGCGCAACTCGCCGTGCCGATGTAATGTCGTAAAGACACCGCGGGGCTGGGCAAGATGCGCGGTCGGCGGGTCCAAAGGAATTTCGCGGCCTTCCAGCGCGGAAAGAATCGATTCATGTGCCAGGTGCAGCAGGAGCGTGCGCTCCTCGGGCGAGAATTCGACGAATGATTCGCCGGATTGGAATAACGCCGAACTAGGTTGAGGCTGCGACATCGCGGTCCGCCTCACGCGGCGCGGGCACGGGCTTCCTGCGCCGGCTCAAAATGAAGGCGCGGCGACGGCGCTTCACCACGCGCCGGTCAATTTTCGACCAGAAGGCCACAAAGTAATCGATCGCCGACACCAGCGACACAAAAACCATGAACCAGATTGCCAGGTAGGCGATCCAGTGAACGGGGAAGAAATAAGAGCCGTAAACCGGCCATTCCTGCCACCGGAGATCGAGAATCACAGCCACAACGGCGACGATCTGCACCACCATTTTCAGCTTGCCCAGATTGCTGGCTTCGATGGTGAAACCCTCGGAAGCGGCAATCGATCGCAAGCCGCTCACCAGAAATTCGCGGCCGATCACAATAATCGCGACCCATGCCGGCACCAGCACGGGATTGAGCTGAACCAGCACAACGAACGCCGCCGCAATCAGAAGCTTGTCGGCCAGCGGATCGAGCAGAATACCGATCGTGGTGATCTGGTCGCGTTTGCGCGCCAGATAACCGTCAATGCCGTCGGTCATCGCGGCAGCAATGAAAATTGCCGAGGCCAGCAATTCTTTTTCACCATGCACGCTGGTGAAGCGGCTGCTCGAAAGAATCCAAATGAGCAGTGGAATGCTGCAGATACGAATCAGCGTGATGGAATTGGGTAGATTCACAACCCAGCGATCCCGAGAAGCCGAAAAACTAGAACGATTATGCTCCAGGCGCGGTGGGAAGGCAATGTACGAAACGCTGAGGAATTGTGAAAATCGCTTAGCGGACGTCCGATTCAGGCCAACTTCCTCGTCTGCCATCCTGAGCAAAGCGAAGGATCTCATGCAAGTCGGCGCCAGAAGCGGCTTTTCGTGGAATCTCCACCACGGCCCTGTCACCAGTGTCCAAGCTTTGGGCAATTCATCGGAGCTTTCTATAAGGCAGAAGTCACAAGCGCGGGGCCGCGTGCGGCTTTCTACTTTGACGTGGGCGCCGTCGCAGCGGTCTTCTGCTGCTTGGCGATAATCAGGTCTTTGATTTTGTCGTAGGTGG
>JASHQK010000290.1 GCA_030039195.1 Candidatus Sulfotelmatobacter sp. | reverse complement strand
GGGCCAGTTCTATCAATGCCAGATCACCGAAGCCCACGACTACGATCTGATCGCAAAGATTGTTGCCTGATCGGCCATTTTCAACACGGATACAATTGAATCATGCCCCGCAAGCGTGCTGTGAAACTCAAATGTCCGATCTGCAAGAAGCCCGTCAAGAGCACAGACGCCGAGTTTCCGTTTTGCAGCGAGCGCTGCCGTACCATCGATCTGGGCAAGTGGGCGAGTGGCGAGTATGTCGTTTCCTCACCGGTCACAGACGCCGAGGAGGGCATTCGCGAAAGCACGTTGGAGGATCGGGAGGGCGAGCCGTGAGCGACGCTTCGGCTTCCGACGTACCGCGGACCAGGTCGGGCATATCGCTCCCCGCGGCTCCCCTCTGGGCAACGACAATCGCGACATTCTTTGGAGCCGGCCGACTGCGGCCAGGCCCCGGGACCTGGGCATCAGCCGCGACGGTGCTGCTGTGGGCCGCGTTGTGCCACGCCTTTCATCCTCATCTGCGCACGCCAGTCGCGATTGGATTGGCGGTGTTCGTCATCGCGATTGGAATTCCGGCGGCGACGCGAGTGTCCCGCGCTTTAGGCAGCAAGGATCCGCAGATGGTGGTGATCGACGAAGTTGCTGGGCAATTGATCGCGCTCATTGCCGTCCCTCTGGCATGGAAAACTTTTCTGACGGGTTTTATACTTTTTCGGGCCTTCGACATTGTGAAACCTCCTCCGGTCCGTCAACTGGAGAAGCTGCCCGAAGGCGCCGGAATTGTCCTGGATGACGTGGCCGCCGGAATCTGCGCCCTCGTGGTGATGCAACTTATCTTGCATTCTGGTCTACTAAAGTAGTATCGAGTGCGGCAGGTTTTCGAGACAGTTTTTCGGGCCGAGGTCGCGCACGTCCGCGGTACTTTTTCATGTCATTCTCCGAGCGAATTCTGGGAAAGAAAAACGTCAACGGCGGGCCGCACATCGAGGCCGTGTCTCCGGCTCTTGCCTTAGCCGGCGGCGAAATTCGCATCAACGGTTCAGGCCTTCGTCCGCCCGAGTTGCGCCGGCCGAAGGTCCAGTTCGGGGAGGTCGAAGCTTCGCTCGTGGTCAGCTCTGACACATTTCTGGTCGCCCGCGTCCCCGAGGGCGCGACTTCCGGCCCGGTGGTAGTGGCGACCGACGGTCATGTCAGCAATGGGCTTCCGGTCAAGGTGGCTTCGCTGATCGCGGAAAATCTGCATCCTGTGACTAATCCCGCTCTCGACGCTGAAGGCAATATTTATGCGACTTTCTCGGGATCACGGGGACAGAAAGTTCCGGTCGCGATCTTCAAAATTGATACGAACTACAACGTAAAGCCCTTCGTTGTCGAGATGATGAACGCTACTTCGATCGCCTTTGACCGTGACGGACACATGTACGTCTCTTCGCGGCACGACGGCGCTGTGTATCGCGTCGCACCCAACGGAACGATGACGACGTATGCCGAGGGGATGGGCGTTGCGACCGGCATTGCGTTCGATCGCGAGCAGAGTTTGTACGTCGGCGATCGGAATGGAACTGTCTTCAAAATTTCTCGCGACCAGCAGATGTTCGTGTTCGCCACGCTCGAACCGAGCGTCTCCGCCTATCACCTTGCTTTCGGACCGAAAGGCGACCTTTTTGTGACCGGCCCTACGACTTCCAGCTCCGACAAGGTTTACAAGATCGATCCCAATGGAGCGGTGAGCACGTTCTACAAGGGCCTGGGACGGCCGCAGGGGCTCGCCTTCGACGTTGACGGAAACCTGTATCTGGCAGCGTCTCTAAGCGGCAAACGAGGCATTGTGAAAATTACGCCGGAAGGCAAAGCCAATCTCGAAGTCGCCGGCCAGGGGCTGGTTGGATTAGCGTTTGCTCCAGCACGGAGCGCGATTCTGGCCACTACCAACAGCGTTCATCACCTTTCGTGGAACATTCAGGGCCTGCCTCTGTTGCCCGATTGAGTGTTCTCCATCTTGAAGGATTGGAGCGTTTCGCGAATCGGAGTTTCTCCGGCTCATTGCGAGCCGTCCTTTTCATTTACACTTCTAACCCGTGGACGCCGAAATCATCGCGGTAGGCTCCGAAATGCTCACGCCCTACCGCATGGATACCAACTCGCTCTATCTCACCGAACAACTGAACCTACTGGGCATCGAAGTCATTTTCAAGAGCATTGTGGGCGACAATTTGCCGCGCATCGTCGCCGCCGCTCAGCACGCGCTGTTTCGCTCCGACATTTTGATTTTTGTTGGCGGTCTCGGCCCTACCGAAGACGATCTGACACGCGAAGCCGTGGCCGAGGCTCTCGGCGTGAAGCTGCAACGGGATCCTGAGATCGTACGGCTTCTCGAGGAGCGTTTCGCCTCGCGCGGCTGGAAAATGACGCCCAATAACGCGAAACAGGCAGACCTCATCGAGGGCGCTACGGTTCTTCCCAATGCCAACGGCACCGCTCCGGGACAGTGGCTCTCAGGCCAGTTTGATGGGCGGGAGCACATGATCGTGCTTTTGCCCGGCCCTCCCCACGAAATGAGGGCGCTATTTGAAAATGAGGTGCAGGAACGGCTGCGGGCCAAAATTCCACCGGCGTTCCTGGCGACGAGAACGTTGAGAGTGGCGATGCTGGGCGAGTCGCTGGTGGACGCGCGCGTTTCTCCGATCTACAAGCGTTTTTCTGATGTGGAGACCACGATACTGGCCGGCGCGGGCGAAATTGAATTGCACTTCAGGAGCCGAGCCACCACGCAGGAAGCTGCACAACGCCGCGTCGATGAAGTTGCTGGTTCGGTGGAGGACGAACTGGAGGATGCCGTCTATTCCCGCAATGGCGAGTCGCTCGAGCAGATCGTGGGCTACTGGCTGCAGATGCGTAATGCCACTCTGGCCGTGGCGGAATCGTGCACGGGTGGGCTGCTGGCGGAGCGCGTGACGTCGATCAGCGGCAGTTCGCGTTACTTTCTTGGTGGAGCGGTCGTGTATTCGAATCAACTCAAGACCGAGCTCGCCGGCGTGCCCGCGGAAATGATCGAGCGCCACGGCGCGGTCAGCCGCGAAGTTGCGGCCGCTTTGGCGGAAGGAATTCGCTACCGGTGCGAATCGACTCTCGGCGTCGGCATTACGGGCGTGGCCGGCCCCAGCGGGGGAACAGCGGAAAAACCCGTCGGCCTCGTCTTTCATGCCGTCGCCAGCGACGCCGGAACCGAAGTTGTGCAGCGCAACTTCCCCGGCGATCGCAAACGCATTCGCCGCTTCGCCTCGACCATGGCGCTGGACATGATCCGAAAAAAACTGATGTGACTTACCAATCAGGCGTCAACTTTCTTGCTCCTCATTGCCGATGAGTTCGTATCCCGAACATTGCAAAACCGGCAGTCGCGGATACTTTGGAAATGCCGGATCAGTTGCGGATTTTTCACAAAAATAGAAGGTCGATCCGCGGTCGGACTTGGTGCGCCGCATGAACCGGCAATCGGCGCACAGGCCGGCGTATCTGCGCTCCCGTTCTCGGTTTTCGGTCGCCACGATTACAGGATAGACCTCGCGTGCGAAAGCGCGCGTAGTGGGTCAGTTTGGTTGTCATCCTGAGCAAGCCGCCGTTGCGCAGCGAAAGATCTGAGCGATCCGCGCGAAGCGTCGCGGGTTTTGCGACGCAGCAGTTGCGCGCTTGGATCGCTTCCTTTTCAAACTGACCCACTACCAGGGCGCGTTGGTTGACGACATCGAAACCAAGCTTTCGGTATACTAAAGAGTCACATGCCAGTCCTGAAAAACATCGCCGCCATTGTCAAAGGCATGAGTATCACCTTCCGGGAGATGTTCAATCCCACGATCGTCGAGAACTATCCCGATGGCAAGGGTCCCTTGCGCGGAGCCCGGCTGGAAGCGCGGTTTCGCGGCGCGCACGTGCTGCAGCGTGATGAAAACGGCCTGGAAAAGTGCGTGGCGTGTTTCTTGTGTGCGGCGGCTTGTCCTGCGAATTGCATTTACATTGAAGCTGCAGAAAATACCGCCGAGCACCGCGTCAGCGGCGCGGAACGCTACGCCAAGGTTTACAACATCGATTACAACCGCTGCATCTTCTGCGGATATTGCGTCGAGGCATGCCCGACCGACGCCATCACGCACGGCCATGGATTTGAGCTGGCGAGTTTCAACGCGACCAATCTGGTCATGCGCAAGGAGCAGATGCTGGCCCCCCGGCCAGCACATATGGGGGCGAACATTATTTTCAATCAGGCCGACGTGGACGGTGGGGCGCCCGCGCAGGTAATGCCGGGCAGTTAGGGCTTCAACGACTTTTCATCGACTACGCCGGTCCATTGCGACCGGCGTTGGTGTATAGCGGAACAAACCAACTTCATCGCCGCGGATTTACACGGATCAACGCAGATCAGAAAAGGAGAATTCTCGAGCTAGAAGCTAGGAGCTAGAAGCTTTCATGGCTGATTTCCTACAGACCGTCAACCAACGCGTCGTGATTTACGACGGCGCGATGGGCACCAATATTCACAAGCGTAATCCGACCCTCGACGATTATTGGGGGAAGGAAAACTGCAGCGAAGTGCTGGTGCTGAGCCGTCCGGATATCATTCGCGATATTCATGCCGACTTTTTTCGCGTCGGCTGCGATGTGATTGAGACCAATACGTTCGGTGGGACTCGGATCGTGCTGGGCGAATTCGGGCTCGGCGATCGGGTGCGGGAAATCAATGTCATGGCGGCGCAACTTGCCAGGGAAGTCGCGCAGCAATTTTCGACTCCTGACAAGCCGCGATTTGTTGCCGGATCGATCGGACCATCGACCAAGCTCCCTTCCCTTGGCCACATCAGTTTCGAAGACATGCTCGCCGCATTTGAGGAGCAGGCTGCGGCGCTGATCGAAGGCGGGGTTGACGTTCTTCTGGTCGAAACCTCCCAGGATCTCCTGCAGGCGAAAATCGCCGTCATCGGCGTGCTCGATGCTTTACGCAAAGCCGGAAAGCGATTGCCGGTGACCGTGCAGGTGACGCTGCAGGAATCTGGCGTGATGCTGCTCGGCACGGAGATCGGCGCGGCATTGACCGCGCTTGAGCCTCTCGATGTCGACGTGATTGGCCTGAACTGCGCGACCGGGCCGAAGGAAATGAACGACGCGGTACGGCATTTGGCTTTCAATTCGACCAAGCAGGTCTCGGTTCTTCCCAATGCCGGGCTTCCCGTAAACGAGGGTGGACAAGCAGTCTTCAAACTTACCCCCGCCGAACTGGCCGAGTATCACAAGCACTTCGTTCAGGACTACGGAGTTCGCATCGTGGGCGGCTGCTGCGGCACCACGCCCGAACACCTGAAAGCCGTAGTGGAAGCGGTTTCTGGCGTCGAGCCCGCCAAACGCGATGTCAAGCGTGTGGGCGCTGCCTCGAGTGCATACACTTCCGTTCCTCTTGATCTAGAACCCAAGCCGCTGATCGTCGCCGAAGAAATGAACACGACCACGCGGGTGGAACATTTCCGCAATCTCGTTCGCGCGAAAAAATACGACGACATTCTCGCGCTCGCGAAAAAGCTGGTGAATGACGGCTCGCACATGCTTGATCTGTGCTGCGCGATTGTGGGCGAGGATGAGAAGGGTTACATCAGTTCGATTCTCGACAAGATCGCCACGCGTGTTCCCGCGCCAATTCTGGTCGACTCGACCGAAGCCGATGTCGTGGAAGAAGCGCTGAAGCGCATACCCGGTCGAGCCATCATCAACTCGATCAATCTCGAAGATGGCGAGAAGCGGACGTCAAAAGTGCTGCCGATGGCGAAGCGCTACGGCGCGGCCGTGATTGCGCTGACTATTGATGAAGACGGCATGGCGCTGACGGCCGATAAGAAAGTCGCGATCGCGCATCGCATCTACGAACTGGCCACCAAGAAATACGGGCTGGATGGGACCGATTTGATTTTCGACGCGCTGACTTTGCCGATCTCAACCGGCCAGGAAGAATATCGTACGGCTGGAATTGAGACTCTGAAAGCGGTGGAGCGCATCAAGAAGGAGCTGCCGTCGGTCAAAACGATTCTCGGCGTGAGCAATATTTCTTTCGGGCTCGATGCTTACCCGCGCCGCGTGCTGAATTCCGTTTTCATGCACGAAGCGGTCGATCACGGTTTGGATATGGCCATCGTGAATTACACGAAAATCTATCCGTTGTACAAAATTCCTCAGGAAGAAGTTGAACTTGCCCGCAAAGTGATTTTCCGCGACGCATCGGCCGGCGATCCGCTGCAAATTTACATGGCCCACTTCGCCGGAATGAAGGGCAAACCTGCGGCTGCAACGACCGCACACGTCGACACGCTCTCGGTCGAAGACAAATTGAAGTTCGCGATTATCAACGGCGAAAAATCGGTTGGTGAAGGCGCGAACAAGAAATCTCTGGAACAGTTACTCGAAGACGCGCTTGCGACCTACTCGCCGCTCGAACTGATCAATACCGTTCTGCTCGATGGCATGAAAACGGTGGGAGACCTGTTCGGCGCACGAAAAATGCAGCTGCCTTCGGTGCTCGATTCGGCGGGAGTGATGAAACAAGCGGTCGCCTATCTCGAACCGAAGATGGAAAAGAAATCCGGCTCGCAAAAGGGCACGATTGTGCTTGCCACGGTGAAGGGCGATGTCCACGATATCGGAAAAAACCTGGTCGACATTATTTTGTCGAACAATGGTTACCGGGTGATCAACCTCGGCATCAAGCAACCCGGAGACGCGATCATCAAGGCCGCGCAGGAACACAGAGCCGACGCCATCGGCCTCAGCGGACTGCTGGTGAAATCGACGCTGGAGATGAAGTATGTCATCCAGGATCTCGAGCGGCAGAAACTGGAGTTTCCGGTGATCTGCGGCGGCGCGGCTTTGACGCGAAAATATGTCGAAGACGACCTGCGGCGCGAGTACGCCAACGCCGTTTTCTACGCCGACGACGCATTCGCTGGCCTCAACATCATGGAGGATCTGGCTACTTCGGATGGTGCGCGGGAAGCGCGCTTGCGCGAAGGGCGAACCGTGAAGGAGTATGCCAAAGCTGCTGTCGTGGACGAGGAAACAGGGCCGGTATTTGCCGAGCGAAGCCCGGTCGTCGGAGACGCTCCGAATATTCCTACGCCGCCGTTCTGGGGCGTACGGGTGAGAGACTACGATCTGCGCGAGGTCTTTCGCTACATCAACGAGACCGCGCTCTTCAAGAACCAGTGGCAGTTGAAGACGGCATCGCAGTCGGATTACCTACGGCTCGTGGACGAAAAATTCCGGCCCATCCTGAGAGATATCGAAAACGAGGTCATTGGCTCGGGACTGTTTGAACCGAAAGTTGTCTACGGCTACTTCCCTGCGCAAAGCGACGGAAATGATGTGATTGTGTATCAAGCTCCGCGGGCGGAGGCTCGTCCTTGCGGCACGCGATGGGAAAGCGATGCTGCGGAGCTCTTACGCTTCACTTTTCCGCGGCAAAAAGAAGGCCGCCGTTTGTGCATCTCGGACTTCTTCGCTCCGAAATCTTCGGGAAAGATGGATGTGCTCGGGCTCTCTTTGGTCACCATTGGCTCGAAAGCCACCGCCGAAACGCAACGATTGTTTGAGGGTGGAGAATATACGAAATATCTGTATTTGCATGGGCTCAGCGTCGAAACGGCCGAAGCTCTGGCAGAACTGCATCACAGAAAAATGCGCGAAGAACTGGGCATCGCCAACGAAGATGCGCCGGAGATTCGCGATCTCTTTCACCAGAAATACCGCGGATCGCGTTATTCGTTCGGATATCCTGCTTGCCCAAATCTGGAAGACCAGACGAAGTTATTTATGCTGCTGCATCCGGAAGAAAACGTCGGCGTGCGGCTGACGTCGGGATTCCTGCTCGAACCCGAGCAATCGACTTCGGCCATCGTGGTGCACCATCCGGCGGCGAAGTATTTCGTGGTTTGAAACTCTTGGTCGCGCACTCAGAAGAAGCCGCCGACGATTGCAGGCGCGTAGGGGTCCCGAATTGCTCTCCTAACCGCCAGTATGTCGGCCGCATCTTTCTGGCATGATCCGCAAACTGAAATCGGGCGGATATCGCTTATACTCCCGCAAGAAAACATCCAAAAACGGGGAAGCGTAGAAATCTGGGAACAGTTTCCTCCCTCTCCGCCGCAAAGGAACATGAGCGGGCTGTGCAGTATTTCAAGCGTGCTTGATTTCGGGGTCGTAGGCGCTTCGGCACCTGCGCTTTTACAAATTCCTTACAAGCACATGACAAACCGCGGCATTCTGCGAAAGAAAATCCATTGCGGACATTCGGCTGGAGATGACCTCTTTTGCCACCCGGCTGAGGATCGACAGCTCCGCGCCCTTCCTCTATAGAAGGGCATCGAGGGAAACGAGCGCTCGTTCCGCAGGGGGTGCGGGCGCCGTTTTTGTTTCTGCCCGGTACCGCTCCTCTAAGCGACGCCGAAATAACCGGAGCAGGCTTCGCAGTAAGTCCAACTGTTACAATTCAAAGTTCAGCTGAAACTGCAGATCGCGCCCGCCGCGTTGCCATAAAAGCGGTGCGGTGAAAGCATACGGTCTTCATTGACGAATCAAGTGCCATGAAATGTCCGTTCTGTGGATTTGTGAATGACAAAGTAGTCGACTCGCGCGAGAGCAAAGAGGCGGAGTCGATCCGCCGCCGGCGCGAGTGCCTGAAATGCGGGAAGCGCTTCACCACTTATGAGCGCATCGATGAAATTCCCTACATGGTGGTCAAAAAGGATGGGCGCCGCGAAAAATTCGATCGGCAAAAAGTCCTCAATGGCCTGCTGCGCGCGTGCGAGAAGCGTCCCGTGCCGATCAGCAAGCTGGAGCAGATCGTCAATGAAGCCGAGTCTTTTGTGATCGAATCGCCCGAGCGCGAACGAAAGACGAGTGAATTGGGCGAACTGATCATGAACCGCCTGCGCCGCCACGATAAAGTTGCCTACGTGCGCTTCGCCTCGGTTTATCTGGACTTCAAAGACGTAAAAGAATTCATGAACGAATTGAAGGACCTGGTAAAAGCGAAGGCCTGATCGTTAGCAGCCAAATCATGAGTCACAAAGTCACATTAATTCCCGGCGATGGCATTGGACCCGAGGTCACGCAAGCCGTCGTCCGCATTCTCGAGGCGACCGGCGTCAAATTTGAATGGGAGACCTTCGCAGTCGGAGCCGATGCTTACCAGAAATATGGCGAATACATTCCGCAGGACGTCATTGAATCGATCGAGCGCACGCGCGTCGCTTTGAAGGGGCCGGTTACAACGCCGGTCGGCGGCGGCTTTCCCAGTATCAATGTTGCGTTGCGCAAGAAATTCGATTTGTACGCAAATTTCCGCCCGATTCGTAACTTGCCGCATATTCCCACGCGCTATCCCGACGTCGATCTGATCATCATTCGCGAAAACACGGAAGGCCTTTATTCCGGACTCGAACACGAAGTCGTTCCCGGCGTGGTGGAGAGTCTGAAGATCATGACCGAGAAGGCGTGTACGCGCATTGCGCGGTTTGCCTTTGAGTATGCTCGCAAGAACAGTCGAAAGAAGATTCACGCCATCCACAAAGCCAACATCATGAAGCTGTCCGACGGATTGTTTCTGCGCTGCGCGCGAGAAGTGGCGAAGCAATATCCTGAAATCACTTACGGCGAGCACATTGTTGACAACACCTGCATGCAGCTCGTCATGAATCCCTATCAGTACGATATGCTGGTCATGGAAAATCTCTACGGCGACATTCTTTCGGATCTATGCGCGGCGTTTGTCGGGGGTCTGGGATTCGTTCCGAGCGCGAATCTGGGAGATAACTGTGCGATCTTCGAGGCCGTCCATGGATCAGCGCCTGACATCGCGGGCAAAAATCTGGCGAACCCGACAGCTCTGCTCCGCTCCGCACTGCTGATGGTGCGCCATCTTGGCGAGCACGACGCTTCGACTCAGATTCGAAACGCGCTGGAACGCGTGTATCGTCATCGGGAAAAGTTGACGCGCGATATCGGCGGGCAGGCAGGGACGGCGGAATTCGCGGACGCCATTATCGAAGAGATGCAGAAAGCTACGCCCGAACCGGCACGGACATAGAACGAATTTCTCTGCGTCCCGTGAGCAGAAGCGGATTCCTCGCTACGCTCGGAATGACAAGGTGATCACCGCCGCTTCAACGCCTCCAGTTCTTCCAGCGTTCGTGGCCAATCCGATCCCAACAATCTCGATAGGCTGCGATCGGCCAGGACTTTGCCGCCGGTCTGGCAGCGGGCGCAATAGTTCGTTTCTTTATCGGCATAGCGGATTCTCAAAATCTTTTCTCCACATCGCGGGCACGGTTTTCCATAGCGGCCATGAACGGCCATGCCATCGCGAAAGGCCGTGACTTTTTCCGGAAAACTCTTCTTGGCGTCTACACACAGCCGGTCTATCCAGAGCTGCAGAGTAGTTCGTGTCGCCGTGAATAATCGCTGCCATTCGTCTGCGCTCAGTTTTTGCGTCAAAGTTATGGGTGAAAGTTGTGCGGCGTGCAGAATTTCATCGGAATACGCATTGCCAATTCCACTCAGCAGTCGTGGATCGCTAAGAGCGCGCTTCAGCGTGTGATTTTCAGCCGTGAGCACGTTGCGAAATGAGGCGAGATCTGCAGAGACTACCTCAATCCCTCCGGCGTCGAAGGCCTGCAGGTTGTCTTCTCCGCTGACCAGATGCAACGATGCGCGATGCTTCGCTCCCGCTTCCGTGAACACCAACGATCCGTTGGCGAAGTCGAATGCCGCCAGGTTCTGGCGACCGCGCAACTCGATTCCTGGTGCTCGCCAGTGCAAGCGTCCGGCAATCATCAGGTGGAGCACAAGCCAGATGTCGTTTTCCATCCCGATGGCAATGCGTTTCCCGATACGCTTCAAATTTCTGACGCGCTGACCTTCAACACTCGCGAGCGCAGGCTGTGCGGTTCGCAGCAGAAACGGGCTGAAGATACGCATACGCTCGAGTTTTTCCCCAACAATTCGAGATTCGAGCGCGATCCTGTACGCACTGATGTCGGGCAGTTCAGGCATGGCATCCACTATATCGGCATCGGGGAGTTTGCGTGGTACGTTCAAGCAGCCGGTTGTGGAAGCGTGCCTTGACATGCGGCGCCTGAAGGCGAGTTGACCGGCGCCTTACGGCACGCATAAACGCGTGCCCTGATACTGAATCAAAGCTGACCACGCGCTGCAAGCCTATCGATCTGCAAATCAAATTTTTCGATCGCCATTGACTCGCACTCCGCATTGGGAGTAAAGTGCCACCCATTCGTGGGTTCTGGGGGAAGATGACGCGCTCAATTCGGCGTCTGGGGGTGGTTCTCTTTCAGCTCGGTGGTCCCGACTCGCTGGAAGCTATCGAGCCATTCCTGTACAACCTGTTCTCGGACC
>JASHQK010000289.1 GCA_030039195.1 Candidatus Sulfotelmatobacter sp. | reverse complement strand
GCCGGGATCGGTCACAACGCGCAGGATCGGGCGGTTCGCCACGGAACGCAGGGTCCACTTCCAGTCGTCATCATCCGACGCCGCGCGCGCGGGCCCGAGTTGCATCATGTCGAGCAAGGTATTCAAAGTGAAGTTGATGTGAATGGCGGCGCCGGCGCGAACTCCGACTCTTTCTCGCGACGTCGGCAGGAACATGGGAGCGCTGACTTTCAGGCTGTAGAGGCCGGGAATTAATCCGGCAGCGTTGTAGTAGCCTGCGCCGTCGCTGAAGACGGTGAGAGTGTGATTGGCGGCGCCGAGGATTTCAATCACCACACCCATCTGCGGCTCGCCCGACGCATCCCGCACATAGCCCGAAATTGCGCCCAGACGCGACGCCGCGCAGGCCGGCAACGTCAATCCCAACACCATCACCCAAGTTGTGAACTGGCGCAGTCTCACACCCACCCCTGGGAAGAATCAGGGAGTTACTCTACTTGAAACACCGCCGATGGATCAACGGTCTGCTTGGAAATATTGTCGTTCACTTTGATTTCGATCTTGTAAAGGCCCGGCTGCAGGGCCGCGGCCTGGATCGATTTTTGCAAGGTTATTTGTTCGCCAACGTTGCCCATCGTGTCGGTCGATTCGGTGTGCTGCACGACAGGCTTGTTGGTGGCCAGATTCGTGATGTCGTATTCGAACGTCGCCGAAGGTTTGTGCGTCTTCTCGTCGATGCCGAGGTTGTAGACCTGCATCCAGAAGTTTACCTTGGGATCTTTCTCGCGATTGAAAACCGCCGGCTTGCCGTCAGCAGGCGCGACCCGTGGACGAACCTTCATGGTGCCGATCACAAAGCTTCCCGTCCCGATGTCCTTGGTGGGAACAGGCTGCATTTCGTCGGCAACTATCAGACTCGAACTGGCTAGCTTGTCGTCGGAATAATCCGGGACAATGATGCTGCGGCTCCAGACGCCCTTGCGGTCGCCGTTGACGTCTTTGACTGCGACATAGAGTTTGTAGCGGCCCGGACGCAGCGGTACGGCCTTCCAATAGACGGAAGCGTTCTCCGCCGTGCGCGGCAGCAATTCTGCGGGAACATCCACTTGCACCGTATCTTCGAACGTCTGTACCGCCCTGCCTGTCAGCGTGCTCAGACGCCCGAAAACATTTACCGTGCCGCGCTGCACGCCGTCTTTATTCACGAATGTGATGTCGCGGTTCTTCATCTGGATAGTCACGGGAACCAGCACGGTGTCATCGGTGACTTTGACAAAGTCGGACCGCACATCGAACGGCATCGGGTTGAGAATCACTTTCGTGTTGACCTCTTCGGTGAGATCCGCGAATTTCACCGGCGGAGCCTGTTGCAGTTTGGCGTATTGCTCGAGACGATCGAACTCCTTACTAGATTGCATGCTGCTCATGGGCCCCAGGCCGAGGCGCTCCAAGCCGCCGCCGCTGAAGCGCTGCGATTTGTTGGCCATGCCCATCTCTTCGTACATCGTCAAGCCGGCGTTGGGCGTCATCAACAGCGCGTCTTTTTCCGAGCGGTCGATGGTCATGTGATAGTCGCCGCACATGCAGGTGTCGACGAACTCAATGATGACTTCCTGGCCGATCCCCTCGATGTAGCGATAGCGCCAGTCTTCAAAGGGGAATGTGGAAGTCTCGCCGCCGCCTTCATCGATGGGGCGCTCGTACGTTCCGCCAGAAGGATGCGAGTCAATTTCGTCGGCCGGACCGTAGACGATGTAAATGCGGCCGCGGTCCGTTTTCCATCCGGGAATGCCGGCCGCAAAATGCTCATTGGCATAAGCAATCCGGCGATAGTGTTCTTCTTTGAATTCGTTTTCTTCGGTATCGGGTGTAGGGTCGCGGCGCTTCCAGAAAGCTTCGATGAAGTTATCGCGCTCCTCATCGTTGGAGAGCTGCTTGAAGGCCTGTCGTTCTTCCGGCGTGATGATGTAAATCACGTCTTCATCGAGCCACTTCTTGTAAGGACCCTTGATTTCTTTGGAGTAGTCCTTCATCTGCTGCCGTTTCTTCTTGGCATCGATGGGGCGCTTGAGGGGGTCCTGCGAGGCTTGGCCCTGCGCTTGCGTGGCATCCGCCGCATCTTTGGCAGAATCATCCGCGGCGTTCTGGTCTTGGGATGTTCCCGTGCTTTGGGCGGTCTTGTCCTGTGCAGAGGCGAGGGACGCCACGCCCAAACACAAGAAAAGGGAGAGCAAAGTCCGATACGAAGCAACCCGGGACATAAAGGGACTCCTGCCAAAGAACTATTGCTGTCCTATTTTAGGCCGTGTGCCCCTCCAAAGCAAGGATTCCAAGCAGAACTAAGTCTCGCCCGAACAGCTGATTAGGGAGCACGCGACCATTTTCGTAGGAAGCGTGGGAGGCGGGCTGAGTTGCCTCTGCCAAGCGTTTATTTTGATCGAGTTCCCGATTGCAAAATCGTGCGTCGACCGAGCTTGGTTCTTCCCGAAGTGAACAGGATGCACGAGCATTGATCCACCGGCAATCGAAGCGTTGTTTTTTCATCGGAATGTAATAAACATGGCTCGAATCCGTCACTAGAAATAGGCCGGAGTCGGGCTATAATTGTGAGCGTTGCATTGTATTCGCAACTCTCCGCAGCATCGGCCTCGGCACACTTCTGATCTCCTGATCGGGAACTTTCTCGAATCGAGGACCGTACCAGATGTGTAGGTTCATCACTTCGGCCCAGGCCTCATTTGTCGCTGGAAGACTGCGGAGTCGAGTCTCTGACGGCATTTATAAGCGGGGCGGGTGATAGGAATCATGAAAAGCTGGAAGAAAGTCGCGATCGGCGCCGGGGTCGCGGTCGTGCTCGTGCTGATTGTCGCCTTCACCGTTCACCAAAGCAGCAAGAACGTGGTGACGGTGCAGACCGGCAAGGTGCAGCGCGAAGACCTGGCAACCATAGTGAGCGCCTCGGGCGAGATCCGGCCGAAGACCTATGTGAATATCGGAGCAAACGCCTTCGGCAAGATCACCCATCTGTATGTGAAGGAAGGCGACAAGGTCAAGAAAGGCCAATTGCTGGTGCAACTGGAAAACGTGCAATCGGCGGCCGATGTGAACGCCAATCAGGCGGCCTTGCAGGCAGCGCAGACCGACGCCGTGGCGGCCGATGCCGCCCTGAAAACTTCGCAGGCGGATTTGCAGCGCGCCCAGGCCGATGACGATCGCAACAAACTGGATTGGGAGCGGGCGCAGAGTTTGTTCAAAGACGGGCTGATCGCGAAATCCGATTTCGACAGCCGGCGCGACGCCTGGGCTACAGCCGAGGCCGGACTGGTTCAGGCGCAGGCGCGCGTGTCACAGGCCGAAGCGCAGGAAGATTCCGCCGGCAAGCACGTAACGCAAGCCAAGGCGAATCTGGTCCGCGTCACCGATGTTTTGCAGAAAACCAGTTACAGCGCGCCCTATGACGGCGTGGTCACGAACCTGCCGGTGCGGGAAGGCGAATCGGTGGTTATCGGAATTCAGAATGCGCTCGGTTCGACGCTCATGACAATCGCCGACATGTCAGTCATTACCGCCGAGGTGAAGGTGGATGAAACCGACATCGTGAATGTGCAATTGGGCCAGCCCGCGGAAATCACCATCGATGCCATCCCGAAAAAAGTCTTCCACGGAAAAGTGACGGAAATCGGAGACAACGCCATCGTGCGCTCCAGCGGTGTTTCCACCTCGCAGCAGTCGAGCGCCACCGATGAGGCCAAGGATTTCAAAGTTGTGGTCACGCTGAACGATCCGCCGGATGATCTGCGTCCGGGACTTTCAACCACGGCCAAGATCACGACCGCGACGCGGAGCAATGCGCTGGCCGTACCGATTCAGGCGCTCACTCTGCGGACGCAGGCCCAGATCGATGCGCAAAATAATCCTCCGGGATCGGTGCATGCCGCGGCACCTGCGAACGGCGATGTCGCATCCAAAAAGAAAGACGAAGAAGTGCAGGGCGTCTTCGTCATTCGCAGCAAGAAGGCGATGTTCGTTCCGGTCACGACCGGCATCATGGGGACCACCGATATTGAAGTGCGTGATGGTTTGAAGCAGGGCGACGAAGTGATTACCGGCAGCTATAAGATTCTGCGCTCGCTACGGCCGGGAAGCAGCGTCAAAATTGACAACTCGGCGCCCAAGAAAGAAGACGAAGAGGAGTCGTCATAACTTTGAGGAGAGTGGCGCGTCTAACCAAGCAAAGGGTCTCGCAATCTCGGATGAGTTCGTTTCCCTAAGCTGAATTCGGAGTTCCAGATAATCCAAGCGCGAAAGCGATGCGCGCAAGAGGAGAGAGTTATGGTAACGGCTGAGGTCATCAAGATGCCCGGCACGGAAGCGAGCGGAAGTCCTGACTCTTGCATGATCGCCGCTGAGGATCTCTGGAAGACTTACGACATGGGCTCGGAACAGCAGGTGCATGCGCTGCGGGGCGTGAATCTGCGAATTCAGCGCAACGAGTATGTCGCGATCATGGGCCCCTCGGGGTCCGGTAAATCGACGTTGATGAATTTGATCGGCTGCCTCGACACTCCCTCTCAGGGCAAGTACTGGCTGAACGGGCAACTGGTCAGCGAACTGGATGACGACGAACTGGCACGAATCCGCAACAAGGAAATCGGATTCGTGTTTCAGACCTTCAATCTGCTGGCTCGCGCCACGGCTCTCCACAATGTGGAATTGCCATTGATCTACGCTGGAATTCCCACTGAGGAACGCTTAGACCGGGCTAAGAACGCACTGGCTGCCGTCGGTATGGAAGGGCGTATGAGCCACAAGCCGAACGAACTCTCCGGCGGACAGAGACAGCGCGTCGCGATCGCGCGGGCGCTGGTAAACAATCCCTCCATCATTCTCGCGGACGAGCCCACGGGAAATCTGGATTCGCAGACCGGGGTCGAGATCATGGCATTGTTCGATCGACTGCAGGGCGAGGGTAACACCATCATTCTGGTCACGCACGAACACGACATCGCCGAATATGCGCACCGCGTGATCCATATCAAGGACGGCGTGATCGCCAGCGACGAAAAAAGTAAGAATCACGAAGAACGAAGCTGACGCTTTCTGAACAAGCTGCAATGTCGTGGCTACGGGCCTGTCATCCTGAGCGCGGAACCGAATGAGCTCGAGCCTTTTGGAGTTCTCTTACAGCATCGGCAGTTTGAACCTGCGTAGACTCTCTGATTAACCCGCGCCCGCTGATTTGGATCCAGTGCCGACCGTGTGTTCTCCGCTTGCAGCGGCAACGACGCGATCCCTTCCTTCGCGTTTTGCCTGGTAGAGCGCGGCGTCGACCGCTTTCAGTAACTGCGTAGCGACAATGCCATGTTCCGGGAAACCTGCGACTCCGGCCGAGACCGTAATTTTCCCGACTAGCTTGCCAAGGTAAAGCAGATTCATTTCATGGACTTTCTCGCGAATGCGTTGGGCACGGGCGTAGGCAGTTTTGAAGCCGGCCATGGGCAGAATAATGACGAATTCTTCCCCGCCATAGCGGCAGACGATGTCTTCGGCACGAACACTCTTGAGGAATAGAGCCGCGGTTTCCCGCAGCACGACATCGCCGGCGTCGTGCCCATAGGTGTCGTTGAATTTCTTGAAATGATCGAGGTCGAGCATGATGATGCCCAGCCCTCGTTCGGCCCGCGCGGCAAGCCTCATCTCGTGCTGCAGGCTGTCTTCGAGATAGCGCCGGTTGTAGAGGCCGGTGAGCGGATCGCGAATGGATTCCTCCTGCAGGCGTGCGTTGGCTTCGACCAGAGCCGCAACGTGTGTCTTGACTTGCTCTTCCAGCAATTGTTGCGTGTGCATCTGATCGTCGATATCGGTGCAGGTCCCAAACCACTTGACGATCGCGCCGGAGTCGTCGCGCAGCGGCACGGCTCGATCGAGATACCAGCGGAATCCCTTGGCAGCTGCATCGTATAAGCGATATTCGATTTCAAAGGTTTCGCCGCTGCGGACGCATTGCTTCCATTTCTGCCAGCACGCGTCGCGGTCATCGGGATGGACAGCTTCCATCCATCCCTTCCCCAGGCCGCCATCCACTGCCGTTCCCGTCATTTCATACCAGTGCTGATTGATGTAATTGGTGATGCCGTCAGCCCCGGCGGTCCACACAATCTGGGGAATGGCTTCCGCCAGGGTGCGGAACTGAAGCTCGGCATAGCGCGCGGCGGTGGCAATGGCCTGCTCCGATTCGATCATGCCCTCCAGAATGGACGCGATGATCGTTCCCGTCAGGATCAGTAAAGACGTGCTGGTAATAGAAACCACTCCGAGCCAGGAGCGGCTAATGGTGTGCTTAAGGTCAACCGCCAGATTTGAGGGATGGAATCTAACGGTCGCCATGCTCAGGTACGGTAACGCTGCAACCGCGATTCCCAATATGACTGTCCCCATCATCTTCCCGGAAACGTGGGGTTCGCGGCGATACAGGACCACGAAGACCAGAACCAGAATCAGCAGGCAGACCACAATCGCGTAGCCGACCGCGATCACCGCCAGCCCCCAACGATGTTCTACGCTGGCGGGCAGGCGCATGGCAGCGATGCCTAGGAAGGGAATGACAGTAGCCGCGGTGCCAACGACAATGCTGGCTGCGATCGCCCTTCCGATTCCTCTTCGTTCCTGACTGGTAGTAGGCAATCCCATCATGATCGCGAAAATCGCCACGACCAACGCCACGATCACGGTGGGATAGTGGTAGTGGATCGGGACCGGCAACTGGAACGCAAGCAGGGAGAGATAGTCTGACGACCAGAGGCCGATGCCCATCGCCGCTACGCCGCAGGCCAGCCAGACGGCACGAGCACGACCTCTCGCCGCCATGATCCGCTCGGTCAACTCGAAAACGGCGTACGACATGGCAAGCGCGGGCAGGAGCGCCAAGGCGACCAGGCGCAAGTCGTAGGAACCCGTCAATAGCGGAAATTCAGACGTGACACACTCCACGGGCAGTCGGTATCTGCGTCCCGCACGCCGAGCACTTCTTCTACATCGGCGCAGAGCTTCGGCAACTGCGATTAGGAATCGTTTAGGTAGCGCGATCTCTGCCGGGCAAGGCGCCCATCCTGTCGCAAAAGACGCGACAAGGGTGGGGCAACCGCGAGCGAGGCCAGAAACGAGAGAGACCTCTCGTTCGAGAGGTCTCGGAAACGGCAAGATTTTAGAGGAGCGATTACTGCTGCGAACCGGCGGGCAGGGTGCTGACCGGCTTCAGCCCCGCTTCGGGGGAGAACCCGTGTCCGGCGATGAAGAAGTTGTGATCGTACATGTCGCGGTACATGCGCCCGGCGATTTCCGCCGCTTTGGGCCCAAAGGTCGGACGTCCACCTTCCAGGAAAACCACGACGACGATGCGGCCGACGTTGGTGTTGGCGTAAGACGCGAACCATCCGAAGCGGGTTCCATCATGCGAGCAGGTTCCCGTCTTGCCCAGAATTTCTTCCTCGTTGAAATTGAGGCCCACGCTGCGGGCTGTGCCGTACTGCACCGCGCCCGCCATGCCATCAGAAATTTCGGGAATCACCGGAGCGATGTCGAGTTGACGCTTGATGCGCGGCTGAAAATTGGCCACTTCCTCGGGAGCCGTGGGATGCTGCAGATAGTAGAGCGTTCCGCCGTTGGCAATCGCGGAAACTAGCGCGCCCAGTTGCAGCGGGGTCATGGAAATGCCTTCTCCAAACGAGCACATCTTGCCCACGCCGCCCAGCTTGGCAGGAATCACTTCATCGGGATATGTTCCCAACTGTTCGCCGGGAATGTTGTAGCCGGCCAGTTCGCCCAGTCCGAATTCATGAGCGTAATAGGCGACTTTTTCGAATCCCAGCTCGCGGCCCACCGCTTCAAAATAGGCATTGTTGGAATGTGCCAGCGCGGTGGTGAGATTCATGCGGTAGCTGCCGCCGAGCGACACCCGAGTGTCTTCCGAGATCACACCTTCGCTGAGAGCGGCCAGCGCGACCGAAAGCTTGATGGTCGAGCACGGCTGCGCGCCGCTGGAGAGCGCCAGCCTTTGATTGACCATGGCCAGAATGCGTCCGCTGGTGGGCTCGATGGCAACCACCGTGCCGTTCATGTTGCCAAGGGCGTCAAGCGCGGCCCGTCGTACTACCGGATCTTCGCCGCCGGTGACGTCGCCGACGCCGATATCTTCTGCATAGGAACTCACGTAGAAGCGTTCGTAATAACGATGGCGGCGGGTTCGGACCGACGCAGTGGTCAGGTGCGCACTGCGGCTGCGCGCCAGGTGATGAATGCGCCGCCGCGTGTGGGGAGCTTCACTGACTTTCTGCGATTTCGACTTCGCGCTCGTGGTGGTGTTGATGTGCGCGGCGTAGCTCGCACCTGCGAAGGAAAAAAGAACGACAAACCCCACCAGAAGACGAAATGACTTCGACATCTTTTTGACCACTCCCCGAGAAAGCTAACTGCGTTGGATGCACGAACCGGGCCAGCGAGCAGGTAACCTTGACCCATTATGCCTCAACTTCGCGATAGTACGAGACTTAGAGCATTTCTGGCAATGATAAAGTTTAGTTTCTGGGTAACATTAATTTCGATTTAACCCAATCTGGAACAAGGACATAGGTGGAAGTTACTTCTGTTCTAACTCTTTCGGTAATACGTTACCAAGTTACTGGAAAGGTACTTCCCAGAGTGGAAAGCACTTTCACCGTTGGTCGCGAGTCGTGGGTCCTGAGTCCTGACGCAAACCTTTTGGCCTACGACTCGGGCCCCTGGGCTCGCGACTCTACATCACTTCATTGCGCTTGCGCAGAAACGCCGGAACGTCCAGATCGTCCTGTTCGAAATTTGCCGTCATGTTGGTAAGCACGCCGGCGCGCATCATGTCGAGCGAAGCGTCGTCCAGCGGAACGGCTTCGCCCGCCCGATCAGAAACTTCGGCCATCGCCGGCGGCGCACTTTCCTGGATCTCAGGTGCGGAATCCGGCGCCGACATGATGTGCTCCGGCATGTCAGGGATGGGCTCCCGCGAATCCGACATCTCCGGAAAGTCCATGGCGCTCTCGTGCGCGGCCGCAAAGGAATTGCGCTGCGGCTGATGGACACGCCGCCCGCTGGGGACTTCACGGAATCCGGTGGCGATCACTGTGATCTTCACCCCATCTTTCATTTTTTCGTCGAGCACAGCGCCGAAAATGATGTTCGCGTCCTCATGCGCTGCGCTCTGAATAATCGAGCACGCCTGCTGCACCTCGGCCAGTTTTAGCGACGAGGATCCGGTGATGTTGATGAGGATTCCCCGTGCGCCATCGATCGCTCCGGCTTCGAGCAGCGGCGAGGCGATCGAGCGCTGCGCCGCTTCGATCGTGCGCCGTGCTCCGCAAGCCGAAGCCGTTCCCATGACCGCGTAGCCCATGCCCGACATGATCGTTTTCACGTCGGCGAAGTCGCGATTGATGATGCCGGGAATAGTGATGATGTCGGAGATCCCCTGCACACCCTGGCGCAGAATGTCGTCGGCGATGCGGAAGGATTCGAAAAAACCGGCATCTTCGGCAACTGCCAGCAGCTTTTCGTTGGGGGTGACGATGGTCGTGTCGACCGACTCCATCAGTTCCGAGATGCCGCGTTCGGCCTGCTGCATGCGGCGTTTGCCCTCGAACGAAAATGGTTTCGTAACCACGGCGACCGTCAGCGCTCCCATTTCGCTGGCCAGTGAGGCAATGATCGGCGCAGCGCCGGTGCCCGTGCCGCCACCGAGGCCCGTGGTGACGAAAACCATGTCTGCGCCTTCGAGAGCCTCAATGATTTTGTCGGAATCTTCGAGTGCAGCCTTGCGGCCGACCTCGGGATTCGCGCCCGCACCGAGGCCGTTGGTCAGCTTCACGCCGAGCTGAAGCTTGACTGGCGCATGCGACATGCGCAGCGCCTGCAGGTCGGTATTGGCGACGATGAATTCGATGCCTTCCAGACCGGCGTCGATCATGCGATTGACGGCGTTGCCGCCGCCTCCGCCTACGCCGATGACTTTGATCTTGGCGTCGTTCTTGGGCTCTTCGTTGAAGCTGATGCGGATCTTCGAATCGTTGCTCATTTCTCCACCCTCACGTGTTCGTAATTCATCTCTCTAAACGCGGTCTCAAGATCAGCCGCCATCTGTGCTGCTTGCGCGCCTTCGGTTCCGTAAGGAATTCTCGTTTGAATCCCATTCCAACCTTTCCCATATCGCTCGCCTAGCAGTTCCACTTTCGCCCCGGCGCGCTGGTAGGTAATGGAGACGCCTTCGCGCACCCTCGGCTTGACGCGCACTGAAAAGTCGCTACCACGATATGTATTGCGACGGTAGCCGAGCATTTCCAAGAGCGATCTCACACCAAACCTCGGCGGCTAAAGCCACCCTCCGTTGCTAGGCTCGTCGGTGGGCTGAAGCCGTGCCCTTCCCCGACGTTGCCTTACCGGCAGCCTTTTTCACGCTCCCACCAACATGGCTTTCAATCTCGTTCCCCAGCGGCTTTGCTGCAGGCCGCGGGCGATGCGGGCACGCTGGCCGTAATTGATCATGCCCAGCACGGTCGCGAATTCCGGCTCCGATAAAGTTGAGGGCATTTTCGCGAGCGGCGCGGGCCACGACAAACGCACGGCTCGCCGCAGCACCGACTCGGCCACATCGAAGATTCCTGGCAGACGTGACGCGCCGCCCGTCAGCACAACGCCGGCGATGCAGACGTCATACATGCCGCTCTGGCGCAGCGCGTCGCGAATCATTTCGAAAAGCTCGCGCGCGCGGGGCTCGAGAATCTCGGCCACGAGCCGCTGGCGCAACAGGCGCGAAGGACGGTCCCCCACCGAAGGAACTTCGACTTCGTTGCCTTCGGGAATGAGTGTCACGATGGCGTTCCCGTAAACTTTCTTGATTTTTTCGGCTTCGGAAAGCGGCGTACACAGGCCCACCGAAAGATCGCTGGTGAAATGATCGCCGCCGATCGGAATGACGCCAGTATGAGCCACCGCGCCCTGCTGGAAGACGATCAGTTCGGTCGATCCGGCACCGATGTCGGCCAGGCAGACGCCCAGCTCGCGCTCGTCCGCGCGGAGAACCGAATCCGCCGCGGCTAGCGGCTCAAAAACTGTATCATCCACGTGCACTCCGGCCTTGTTCACGGCCGTGATGACGTTCTGGGTCGCGCTGGTCGCTGCCGTCACCATGTGCACCCGAACTTCGAGCCGCGCCGCCATCATGCCCAGCGGATCATGCACGCCGGGTTGATCGTCAAGAATGAATTCCTGAGGCAGCAGATGCAGGATTTCGCGATCCGCAGGCAGCGGAATGGCGCGGGCGCGTTCCACGGCTTGCTTGATTTCCTCGCGCCCGATCTCGCGTGGACGCGTGCCCAGGCTGATACCGCCGTGAGCGTTCACGCCGCGCACATGCGATCCGCCAATGCCGAGAATCGCATGCTCGATCGCGGCTCCGGCAGCGTTTTCTGCGGCTTCGACGGCTTTCTGAATCGAGGCCACAGCCTTGTCGAGCTCCACGATCACGCCCTTGCGCGAGCCGCGCGATTCGGCCGCTCCATGCCCGCGATAGCGCAGGCCATGCTCGGTGACCTCGGCCATCAGTGCGCAGGTCTTCGAACTTCCTACATCAATCGCCGTTAAGAAACTTCCCTGCTGATTCGCCATGGTTGTGAATTCCCGGACTCAACCGCGGAACTAACTCGTACCTCCATTCGTCGTCTGTTTTACGATCGCCGGACTCGGCTTGGGAATCTTCGCCACCGCAGGCTTGCTCGGCGTCGGACCGGCGGCCTCGGATTTCGTCGATGAAAGCTGTTGCTTCGCCGCTCTCCTGGGAGCTTCGCTGGCCCGATGGCTCGTGCGGGCGAGACGTCCCCGCGCATGGCCGGAGACCGGTGCTCCCCTCGTTTTCAGTTTCGGCTTCGCAGTCTTTTTCTTCGCCGCCGCTTTCGGATTCAGCGTCTGTGGCGCCAATTCGAAGGCCGGCTTGGGAACAGCGCGTGTATTCAACTTGCTGACCAGTGCCGCGGGTTTCACGCCGGCGGCTGCCGCCGCCTTCGCCGTCGCGGCCGACAGTGCGGGCTGCTTCGGCGTTCCCTCGATCTCCGGATTGACGATGACCTGGTTGTCGTAGCGCAGGTTCACCGACTCCAATTTCTGAAACTGCTCGCGCCACTCGCGCACGTGGGCGACATAAATCTTGTAACGCTTCAGATAGTCCGACGATCCGAGCTCCAGCAGCACATCCCCGGCGGGATCATTGACCCGCACTTTCAGATCGTCGAGATCGGAGAGATCCACTTCGCTGAGATCCTGCGAATAATGTGCGCCCTCGGAATCCAGCTCGCGGACTAGGTCGTTGTAAGCCTTCATACGCGGAGCGCGCGTGGAAAGCGGCTCCCCAGGATTCATACCCAAAATTACGGGGAACGAGTATTTATGATTGTGCGGCAATTCCATCAGCGTGCCGCCGGAGTCGATCAGGGAGATGCGCGATCCCACGCGGGCAAATGCCACCGGCGTACGCTCATGAATTTCGACTTTGAGGCGGTTGGGCACGAAGCGCATCACGCTGGCCGAATCGACCCACGGAATCTGCTCCAGTTGCGCCTTCTGTTGCCGCAGGGGGATGAAGAAAATATTGCGGCCGATGTCGGCGCCCATGACCTCCATGATTTGCGCCCGGCTCACATTCTGCATGCCGGTGATTTCGATGTCGTCGCTCGAGTTGAGCCGGAATCGCCAGGAGTGCTCGCCGTAGCTGTAGAGGCCGCCGGCCGCGAGCGCGGTCGCACCCAGAATCGACGCGGCGACCGAGGCCCACAACAAAGCGTGCGCGGTTCTCTTCGGAAGGGAACTGCGGCGTGCGGAAACGCGCTTCTGTGCGCGCAGGAAGGGAGATTCCTGATCCGCGTCGAGGTCGACCAGACGCGCGTCATCCAGTTCGTCGCGCGACGACTCGCCCCGCGCGGAATCGTCGTAGGAACGATCGGCGCGCGCGCGCGCGTACAACTCTTCCTGCAAGATGGTGGGACTCGATTTCCGCGCCATCAAATCAGGTTGTCGTCAGGAATCGCTGAGCCTTTTCACTATAGCGGCATTTCTTGACAGGAGATAGTCCAAAAGTTGTTCCTTTTGCACAGACAGGAATCGCATTGGGCACCGGCACGATCGCGCCATGTCCGCGATTGGGTTCTCGGACACGTCCCTTGGCGGAACTATCGGAAAAAACAAACGACGCCACAACAAGGCGTCGTTTGTGACAATCTGACCCACCCTTTCGTGTCTTGCGTTATTCTCACGACGGAATTCGGCACAGACACGGCTTACCCAGCTAGCGTCTAGTCTGGCCCGCCGATCGTGTAGCCGATGGAAGCTCCCACACGGATGACGCTGTTCGAACTGAAATCGCTGGTGTTGTTGAGGATGTAATAGTAGTGGACTTCGGGCCGGACGAACATGGCGTGCCAGAAGTAGTAGCGTAGGCCGCCGCCCGCATCGATCAGGAAATGGTTGGAACTGGTGTAGCAGGCACCGAAATAGACGCAGTTTGTGTTTTCCGTGTAACCGTAAAACCGGGTCGTCTGCCACCCGATGCCGCCCATCAGGTCGGCGCCAATCTTCTTGCTGATCCGCGGCTGGTAGACGCCGTTGAAATCAAAGAGAATGGGGCGATAGGGCTGGCCCGTTCCTTCATAGTTGCCCTGGCCTCCGCGCCATACCGCATCAAAGCCCAGTCCGTAGCGGCGGTGGAAGATCACGTCAGCGCTGATGTTTGCGTACAAGCCGCCTTTTTCCGGACAGACGTAATTTCCCGATCCTCCGTAATACCCGCAGCCATTGCTGCTGGGCGAGGTCACGGTTCCGAAGCCGATCATGGCATCGCCTTGTTGAGCGGAAGCAAAACTGGCAAGAAACAAAAACGAAACAGAACTCGCGAGGAACACAAACTTTCTCAAAGGGACCTCCTGGTGTTTCGTGCTTAGAACGATGAAAACTGACGCAAGTTAGACCGGTTAGATGCAAACTCGCGTGCCAACGTTCATCATAACTTTGCCGCCAGCCCGATTTCAAAAGCAGAAAACAAAAGCATTGCCCTCACTTCCGGGCCAAAACCTGGCAACGCGTGATCGGGTAGCGCGAACCCATGCGCCTAAAACCCCGATGCGGGCAACAAGTTGCGCTCCATCTTACTATCGCTTGGAAGAAAACCCGCCCCCACCGCCGAAAACATGATCGACCGCGATTGGACCGGCCCCCAAGAAGATCAGGGCAAAAGCAATCGCGGCCAGGGCTAGAGGAAACTGGTAGCCAGGACGATCGGGCGCTCCCAGCAGACCGTTCTTCCAATGCACCTTCGCAATTGCGACCGAGAGATTGATGCAAATGGCCAAGGCCGCCGGCCGCGTCAAAAAGCCGACGAGAATCAGCGCCCCACCCAGAAATTCCGTAAAGGACGAAACATAGCCCAGCCAGGCAGGAAGTCCAAGACTGGACACGAACTGCGCATGGTGGTGCAATCCGCCGAACACTTTCTGATATCCGTGGGCGAACATCACCACGCCCAGGGCGACCCGCAAAACCAATAATGCCAGGGGATGTAAACGATCGAGGAAGCGCAATCTTCTCTCCGCACCAGAAACGATAGATTATTGCAGTTCGCGCCAAAAACGAAAAGTGAAACGGTTGATTCGGCTTCCGCCACGGGTGCCGAACCTAGCTATTTTGTCGCTTCAAACTCCGTCCACGGATGCGAGTCCATATCGCGGAGCAGGTCCTTTTCCCAGTCTAATGCCGGATGCGCCTGCAAATGGGATTTGGCCTTGAAATCGATGCCGCAGGCGTGTCCCGCCGCCGCGACCAACTCCATTTTCGCCGCCATGGCCGCAGTCGTAGCTTTGTTCTGCACAGCGCCGGCTGTGCCAAATGGCGGTTCCCACGTTCCCGAGCCGCGCGGCGAAAGATCCACATGCCCGCACAGCGTGCGCTCGTCCGGATCGATCTTCTTTTCGAACGTGTCGTAGTGATCGCTCTCGAACTTCTCGGCCGCGGCCAGATCGATGTTCCCCTTGTATTTGGCCATCAACTGCTCCCAGCGGATGTGCCGGGCATTCGCGCTCACACCCGGATCGTTCACATTGAACGTCGTCTCCTCGCCTATGAGCTTCTCATTGATAGGAAAATTCGAACTGACGAAGTAGCCGTCGGTCTTGCGTTCGAGCGTGACGTTCTTCAAACCCAGTTCCAGGCTGGCGATCTCATTTTTGTTGATGTCAGCCACCAGCCAGTCATTGGCGTAGCCGCCGTTATTCCCGTCTTTCATGATGCGGGCAAAGTCGTCGATCGACTGCGCATACTGCATGGCTTTGCGCGCGCGCACAAACTCCGGGATGCCGTTGGGATCGTATCCAAAAAAATTGCTGATCGTGGTCTCAGTGATCACGATTCCGGCGGAGTTGATGCCGAAATCGTCGCCGCTGTGAATGACTCCCGGCAGGCCATCCATGATGAAGTGAAAACCGCTGGCCGGCGCCACGTCGAATATGATCGTCCAGCGCTCGCCATCCAGATAGGACGACCAGTTGTTGTGCGCGATCACCACGCGTCCGTCTTTCGTGTAGCTGCCGGTCGCGACGAATGCGCTGCAATGATCACCCGGCGCAGAAGTCGCTGTGGTCGCGATGCCATGCTCCTTATCATATTCGTGGACGTAGTAGTCCCATTCTTCCGCGCCGTTCATCGCCACCACGTCCCACAGATCGAGCTTCACGCCTGCGGCATTCGCGCCATCGGCGATGCCCTGCAATTCCTCGCGATACTCCGCTTCGATGTGCGGCCACATCATGTTCTCGGCGGCGTCGCGAAAGAATTGCCAGTCTTTTTTATTGTCGTGCGTGAGCAGCAGCTTCTCGACCTTCAGCGTGTCTTCGATCTCCGGAGCCAGCAGATATCCGTTCTGAAAACCGATCTGCGAGGGCGTGCCGGTGAGATGTACATACGTCCAGCCATGGTTCGACGGACGCCGGAATGCACCTTGAAGCCGCGGATCGTTGGAGTAGTCCTGCGTCTTGGACTTGGATTTGGGGTTTGCCCCCAAACTTACTGCGCAAACTGCAGCCAGCAGCAAGAGCAGAAAAATGCGTGCGCACCGGAACATGAGAATTCCCCATCAGGCAAAGATGAAAGATGAAGGGTATGGTATCAGAACGGCCGGCGTGCGCATCAAGAGGGTGCTCGAGCCTGCGCGGGATTGGTGGGTGCGGATTTTGACTTTTCTGTTGTTGATGACGAGCGTGCCCTGTCCTTGTCCTCGTGTTTGTAAGAGAACAGGGCGGGGATTTTGATTTTGATAGATTCTGCGGAAAATCTACTTTGCCGTATTCACGATGGCGACTTTGTTCACCCCGCTGCACGCAAGGTAAAGATGGCCGTCGGGCGTGGCGACCATGTTGCGAACTACACCTCCGCCTGAGGGAATCGGCTCGGTGCTAAAGGCCTCCGATTTGGGATCGAAGCGGACTAGCGTGTTGGGCTTGATTCCCGATTCGCTGTACCACACGACGCCATCTCTGGTGACGGCGATCCCGTAAGGCTCTGAGCCCGAGCCTCCGGGCGACGGCCATTCCTTCAGCAGCTTTCCCGCGACCGGATCGAAGTGCCCGAGATATCCGCGGGCATAATCGCTGTAGAAAACGGTGCCATCCGGCGCGAGCGCAAGACGCCGCGGACGAGCCTCGGCGTTCGGCAGCGTGTACTCACGAATAGTCATGCTCGCGGGATCGATCGTGGCAAGCCGGTTCGAGCCGAACTCGCAGAAGAACGGATCTCCGTTGGGCAAAATCACAATCCCGTAGGGAATGGCGTGCGCCGTCGGAACTTTGGCGAGAGTCATCTGGCCGGTTTTCATATCGAGGCGTCCGATGTAGTTCGTCTCTTCATTCGTAAACCAGAGAATGCCGTGGCGATCGATCACGGGCGTGTGCGGATCGATCTCCGTGCCATCCGCCGGCCGGTACTCAGAGATCGCCCCCGTCTTCGGATCGAGCTTCCCTACGTATCCGCCAGAAATTGCCGTGAACCAGATGTTGCCGTCTTTGTCCGCAGTGAGGCCGTGCGGGCCGGAGTTGGTCGTTTTCAGTGGGTATTCCTTGAACTCTCCCGTCTTCGGATCGAGGCGTCCGAGCTTGTTTGCGCCTTGCCCGGTGTACCAGAGTGATCCGTCTGGCGCGAGCGCCGGATCGTGCGGGCGCGACTTCGCTGTCGGAACGTCGTATTCCTTGATCTGCACATTGAGAGTCGTGACCGACGGTGTTGCGGCGAGGGCCAGCGCGAATATCACAGAACCCAATTTGAAGGACATGCGGGGATCCTCCTGATTTTGTTTGCCGAAAATTGTAGTCCTCAGGGTGTAGGCATGCCATATGAGACCGCGCACAATTACGGTGGTGACCTTTCTCCGGCAAATGCACAGCGTGACAATTGATGGGGCGCTGGATGGTTCAAAGCCGACGAAATTCGCCACGAAATCTGATCTGCCGCATTGATGTGACGGCGTTTGCGGCGGTGATGTTCGCACTCGTCGCGATGTTCCTCGCCCCGGCGGCTGTCACTGACCAGCATGATCGGATGCCAGTAGATTTGGCTCATGTATCTCATCCGTCGCCTGTGCCCAAAGAATTACGCGAGGACGTTATGGAGGTTGCTGTGACGCGCGACGGGCAGATTTATTACGGGCTCGACTTGGTCTGGATCGACCAAATTCCAGACGCGATTCGTAAGTCCCTGAGTCAGGGTGCCGAGCGCAAGGTCTATATTCGTGCCGACCAGCGCGCTCGGTATGGGGCCGTGAAGCAGGTTTTGGACCGCGTGCGCTCCGCAGGAGTTACGGATATCGTGCTCGTTGTCGATCAACGTCACCCGACACAAACTTGGCCCGCCGAACGCTCGCCCTTCTAACCCGCGCAAGCTACAATACAAGCAGGTTCTGTGCGATCTCC
>JASHQK010000288.1 GCA_030039195.1 Candidatus Sulfotelmatobacter sp. | reverse complement strand
TGACTCAAGTGGCGATCTCGTCGGAGCCCGGTCCGATCCACTTGCCGCAATGGCTTTCCCGCTTCTAGACATCTTCATGTTCGCTGCCTTATTTACGGCTGCGTACTTGTATCGGCATCGTGGCGCCATCCACAAGCGTCTCATGCTACTTGCTCTAACGGGAGCGCTTATGCCCGCTCCTATTGCGCACCTTACGGGGCATTACGCCTTTTTGCGAGGCAAGGGATTCCTGACGCCACTCATCGTGGCGGCATTCCTCAGCGCGGGTGCGATCAACGACCGAATCAAACTGCGTCGGATACACCCGGTTTCGCTCTGGATTGCGCTTGCCATGTTCCTGCTGGATAACGTGTGTTTTGCAATTGTCATGCCGAGCGGCGTCTGGCATACCTTTGCCGCCTGGCTGATTCGCTGATCTCAGGCTCTTTCTCGTTCGCGCGTCCGGTTCGCTGAGGCCAGAGATTCAGGTTAGGATTTTGAGGCTGTTGTTAGCTACCTTGGAAACCACAAAGCCATTGGTCAATTGGCGAAACATCCGAATTACACTCAAAATGCCCGGGCACAGATTCTGAGCGCGCTAACGCCTGATTGCGTCAGTCGCGAGAGAACTGGGACAACCGTGCTATGACCAAGCCCACAATGACGAAGCTGACAACGTGGAGCAAAGGAAGAATTATTAGCGCAGGTACCCTTCGTCGAGAGAATAAGGCAATCGCCAGCGTTAAGGGAAACGTCCAAATCCAAGCGAGGAATAAGTAAGCCCTGATACCGAGGGGATTGCCTGAATCCCCAACCATGCCCGAGAGACCGAAGAGATAAAACCATGGCAGCAAACAAAGCGCTAACACTGCGAAGAGGCAAAACCAAGCGGTCTTAATCTCGCGGCTACTTAGTCTTGTGATCCGGGTAAGACTGTTTGTATTCCAGAGCGACACTGGTCGTTCGTCGTGTTCGGTGAGGTACGGTTCTCGCATTGCGCGCTTCCCGAAATCATAACCACAGTCACAACCTTGCGGCAGTGGGTGGATTCGCGAGCTTACAATTCGGACAATCCATCGCGCTGATTGTACCGCCTTTTCGACTTAACGCTGTGAAACTGCCTCGCTGGGCGACGGTTGGCGAAATATCCGGGTTACACTCAGAATCCCCCGGGCAGTGTTCTGAGCGCAATGGTCTGTTAGCGGAAACTGAGCATAGCCCGTGGCCTTTGTGGAAGGCCGCAATCCCGATTCAGCACCCCACAAGCGATCCCACGATGCCTAACTCTGCCGTATTTGAACTCGCAAGTAATCGCCGAGTATTACACGCACAAAAGGGCGAAATCGTCGTCGGGAGGCGTGGTGAAGAAGACACCACGAGCCAACGTGTTGGTGGCGCATCACCTCAGACTGCAGCGCGGAGAACTGGAATCACCAAACCAGTCGGTTCCCCATACGTGACGGCGCACACTCGAAACGATGTCAGACTCGTGCAGGAGTTGTTGCGACATTCCGACCCTGTGGGTACGAACCTAGGGCAGGTCAGCGGACCTGCCCTAGCTATTGGGAATGCATTCGAGTTATTTCCCAGCGTAAGTTTTTGGGCTGCCAAGACCCGTGCAGAAATCCCAGCCCACAAACGCCAAATCCCCTATATACACGCCACAGGTGCCATAGACGATATCGGTGAACCCGAGCGATCCCCTACTATACATTCGGGTGAGTTCGGCACTGCTGGATGCGGAAAAGCCGCCTGCCGTATTGACGATGCCAGCCCAGTTGGGCGAGGAAACGCTAGTACCGCCGACGATAAACCAGGCAGGAAAGCCCACAAATGTACTGTTAAAGACCCAGACACCGGTGTAAGGGTTAGCGTCAAACGCTACGTCGGGAGTGCCACGTTGCGTACCCACAAGGTAGGCGACGCTGTTCTGGTAGCGCGGCCTTGACTCAAAGGCGCTCGCACCACCCCCCGCATCTTGCCAGGTGTTCTCGAATTCGAACGTGCCAGTATTGGCATTTGTGCTGAGGGACGTGCCACCAGCGGAAACCACGTTTGGAGAAACGCTGGGGTAAATCGGGCCCGGACTATCGCCCGCTGAAGCAAAATAAACCACTTTAGGCGTTGTGAGTACGGAGTCGAAAGCCGTTTCGCCCGGGTACTCGCCCTCGCCCCAGCTCATTGAGACTTCACCACCGCCCGCCTCCGCAACTAAGGCGCTGGCAACACTGACGGCGCAGTACATGTCGGGGTCGAAATCCGACTGCGCTTCTACCAAGTACAGCGTGGCCGACGGCGCCATGGCATGGGACCACTGCGTGTCTAACGCCGCCTCGATATCCCAGCCCGAACCTGCGCCGGACACGGGTTGCGTGGCAGGCCCGGTGCATGACCCCGGTGTAGTGCCCCCAAACGGCGCATACACGACTGTAAAACTGGGGGTCGCTATACCGAATTGCGCGTCAAAAGTCGCGAGATCAGCCGCAGCAGCCGAGTAGTCGTAGGCATCGACGATGGCAATGGCCCGGCTGCCTCCGCTTGGATTCGCCGTGACCACGTTCGGGTTACATCCTGCAACCCGATGCTGCAGATTGTAGATGCAAGCGATAGAAGCAGGGGTTTCGTAAAAGTATCCCGGGAAAGGAGGTCCGGAAGTCTGAGGCGTGCCGTTTATTCTCAAGAATCGGACGTTCGTGTGCACCTTCTTGCCCTCGTCTCCGGGTTTGGCAGTGCTGGAGCGCGGCACGGTCATTGTGGCTGGAACCGCCCGCCGGGACTGAGCCAGCACGGTGGTTGCGTGGCTGGCGAGTAGCATCGCGATCAGCGAGAGGGTCGTACAAAAATCTCTTGTCTTCTTCATGACGAAGTACTCTCCTTATCTTCATCTTCATTTCACACTCAACTTTTTTAGACTCGTTCACAGCGAGCAGTCCGACGGACACCGTCATTAGGTGAACGAATTGTTCAGGTCTGGAGCCCCAAAAGTTAGCGGCCGATTAAGATCACCAAGCTGCATCCTGGCCCGCGTCCGGGAACCTTGGCGCTGGCGCTCCTGGGTTCGGCGGTTCTAAGGAGCTCATATCCTTGGGAAGGACATGATCGGCTAGAAAGTTGTTCCCCTCACTTGGGGAGGCAGGATAGGCAGACAGCGCACATTTGTCAATGTGAATTTTCTTGCACATTCGGCGCTAGGGATAGGTGGCGACAATGTATCGTTCTCTGCGGAGACTAACAGTTGTGCTCGCACATTGTACTCACACACAGGGAGCGTAAACACCTTCCTCGCAATGAAAGAGGCTCAGTTTCCGTCAATTATCTGCAACTCTAATGTTACCGTAACATCGCGATCTGACTCATTGAACCTTAACTGAATTTTCGTGTGCTGCCCGGAATTCTGCTACACTCGCCGACCTAGCTTTCTTCGGGAGGAATAAAGTGATCGGGGCTCCTCCGAATGTTGCTGTGCTCACTTCCGTTCAACTGGCCGGTCACACACGCCGTCACATTGCGGCCCGGCTGCTCCCGTT
>JASHQK010000287.1 GCA_030039195.1 Candidatus Sulfotelmatobacter sp. | reverse complement strand
ACTGGTACAGCATTGTGCTGGGCGGCACGCATTGGGTAAATGGCATGCCGGGATTTGCTGATCCGCCGAAGTTTGCGTTTCCGCATCTGCGAATGACGACCAAACAGGCGGATGCGATCCACGCCTACGTGATCGACGGCGCATGGAAGGCCTATCGCGGAGAACAGGAAACCGCATCCGCTGCGCCGGCGCATAAGAAGTAACTGCTTGCCGTCGAGCCCCGGACGCCCACGTCCGGGGTCTACGTGGAATCCGTGCTGATCCGTGGCCGAGTTCAGTACTCCGCCAGTTCCTTCATCGCCAGATACAAATCATTGGGCTGGGGCAGGATGGCGTCTTCGAGGATTGGCTGATAAGCAACGAAAGTATCTTTGGCCGCGACGCGGCGGACGGGCGCGTCGAGCTTGTCGAAAAGTTGGTCTGCGATGCGAGCTGCGATCTCGGCTCCGTATCCCCAACTCAGAGAATCTTCATACGCAACAAGAACACGGCTGGTTTTCTCAACGGAAGCTACGATTGCATCCCAATCAAAAGGATTCAGGCAGCGCAGGTCGATGATTTCGATGCTCAGTCCCTGCTCGCGTTCGAGCTTCTGCGCGGCTTGTAAAGCACGAGGGACGACGGCGCCGTAGGTGATGACCGTCAAATTCTCGCCCGGATGCACTATCTTCGCCCTCCCAAACGGAATCATGTACTCCGGCCCGGGGTATGGCGCGCGTCCGTAAGACTCGCGATAGAGACGCTTGTGCTCGAGAAACAGCACGGGATCATCGCAACGAATGGCGGTGCGGAGAAGTCCGGCGGCATCGAGCGCATTCGACGGAAATACTACTCGCAGCCCGGGAATGTGCGTAAAGATGCTCTCGCCGCACTGCGAGTGATAAATCGCGCCTCCTGTAAGATATCCGCCAATTGCGACGCGAATCACGGCCGGGCAGGAGAATCCGTTATTCGATCGCCACCGAATCACGCTGAGCTCGTCACGAATCTGCATCATCGCGGGCCAGATGTAATCGAAGAATTGAATTTCCACGACCGGCTTCAGCCCGCGCGTCGCCATCCCGGTCGCGCGGCCAACGATGGCAGCCTCGGCCAGCGGCGAATTAAACACGCGATCGTTGCCGAACTCGCATTGCAAGCCGAAGGTCAGCTTGAAGACTCCGCCCTTCCCTTTCACCAGCTTGCGCTTCAGATATTCCTCGCGGCTGCAATCGGCCACGTCTTCGCCAAAGATCACGATGCGCTCGTCGCGCTTCATCTCGTCGCGGAGCGTCCCCGTGATCAGGTCCGCCATGGTCTTATTCGCCGGCTTTTTACCCTCGGTGGGAACCTCGACCGCGGGCTGCGTTTCGAACGCCGAAGAAGTCGGATCGATGTCGGGCGAATAAACGTATTTCATGATCGATTCCGGCGCGGGAGGCAAGGCTTCCAGAGCGCGATCGACTGCCGCTTGCAACTCTGCTTCCACTTCTTTTTCCAGCTGATTGATTCCTTTGTCGTCGAGAATGCCTTCGCGCAGAAGGAACATCTGCGTGCGCGTCACCGGATCACGCGCCGCGTCGCGTTCGCGCTCGGCATCGGGACGATACAAACGCTCGTCATCGGAAAGCGAATGCGAGTACGGACGAATCACATGCGCGTGCACGAAAGCCGGGCCGTGTCCCTCGCGGCAGTAGCGAACCGCGCGCTGAAAAGCTCCATAGCTGGCGACGGGATCGGTGCCATCCACTTCTTCAAAATGAAAATTGGGGAATCCAGAAACCAGGCGCGAGATGCTGCCGCCGGCCGTCTGCACTTCGACCGGGACCGAGATCGCATACCCGTTGTCTTCCACGCAGAAAATGACCGGTAGTTTTCCGAGCGCGGCGGCGTTCATCGCTTCCCAAAACTCGCCCTCGCTCGAAGTTCCGTCGCCGAGAGAAACGTAAGTGACTTCGTCGCCCTGAAAACTCACATTCTTAAAATAGCGATAATCGGGTGCCCCACTTCTCCCGGGTGTTGGGAGAAGTGGGTCTTTTGGGAACTCTGCAGCTTTCGAATGGCGCGCAAAATAGCGTCCTGCCTCCGCGCATCCAATGGCCTGAAGAATCTGTGACCCGGTAGGCGAGGACTGCGTCACGATGTGCAGCGCGGGATAACTCCAGTGCGAAGGCATCTGGCGTCCGCCGGAGCTGGGATCGTCCGCCGCGCCCACTCCCTGCAGAAACATCTGATAGGGCTCGACGCCGAGAGCCAGGCATAATCCGCGATCGCGATAGTACGGATAGAACCAGTCGTAGCCCGGCTTCATGGCGAGGCCTGCGGCGACGCCGATCGCTTCGTGCCCTGCGCCGGACATCTGGAAGAAGATTTTTTGCTGGCGCTTGAGCAGGATCTCGCGGTCATCGATGCGCCGCGAGGTGTACATCAACCGGTAGGCCTGGATGAGCCCCTCGCGGCTAAGCCCTTCGTAGGACTTGTTCTTTCTTGTTCCGTTGGCGGCGAGGGCCAGCTTGGGATCGGTTTTTGTAGTAGCCATCCAGTTGCCCGGTGTTTCCTGTATTTCTTCTCCGACAGACTTTCCGCGTCCAACACCAATTGGATGCGCGCCGCCCGGCATCGGCTTTAGAAATCGCCGTCAGGTACCGCGCCGCATCGCGCCGAACCTGTTGCATTGTAAACGGCGCCTGCAAGTTGGGGAAGAAAACTTTGGTTCTTAGGGTAGCGTTCCAAAAGCTGAGTGCTGACGGCTGAGTCCCGAGTGCTTTATTCTGAAGAGCAGATGATTCGCATCCGGCGCGCCTTCGATCCGCACAAAATCAAACTGGTCATCTTCGATCTCGACGGCACTCTGATCGATTCGCGCCTCGACCTGGTTCATTCGGTCAATGCCGCGCTCCGGCATATCGGACGTCCCGAGTTGCCCGAGGATGTAATCGCCAGCTACGTGGGCGATGGCGCTCCGATCTTGATCCAGCGGGCGCTGGCTGCAGAGGCCAAAGATGAAGCTCTCGTCCGCCAGGGACTGGAATTCTTTTTGTCGTATTATCGGGCGCACAAGCTCGACCATACGAAGGTTTATCCCGGTGTGACCGAGGCGCTCGCGGCCATTGAACATTCCGCCAACGGCGTGCCGCGCAAGATGGCCGTGCTGACGAACAAGCCCGTGAATCCGTCGCGGGCAATCGTCGAAGAACTCGGCTTGGGCAAATTCTTTTCCCAGGTCTATGGCGGAAACAGCTTCGCGACAAAAAAGCCCGAGCCGGAGGGAGCGCGCGTGCTACTGGAAGAAAACGGCGTGAGTCCGGGGCAAGCCGTGATGGTAGGCGATTCCCACGTCGACATTCGCACCGGGATGAATGCTGGCATGCACACGGTCGGCGTGACCTACGGATTCGCCCCGCACACGCTCGCAGCGGTGCCCCTCGACGTGCAGGTAGATACGCCGGAAGAACTGGCGTCGTTGTTCGCGATGTCGCGGGAAAAATCATGAACTGCCAAGCGCGTGAAAATCGCCATGGAAGCTGCACGCCAGGGTTCGGGCTGAGTCGGTGGGCGGGTTCAATCGCCTTGCAGTGACGTTTTGGTGACGACCAACCACCGGCGAGAAACGACACTCGCTGCACAACTAACGAATGAACCGCAACCACTTCGGTCCCAATTTCGGCTTTACCCCCTCCGAGCTACGCAAGCTGCGCAGCCTGAAAAATCCCTTTGGCATTCAGAAATTCCTCGATGACATGCCTTATCACCTGGAAGACACGGCCTGGTCTCCGCGGCGCGTGCTGGCAGAGCAGAGTGCGCATTGCCTGGAGGGGGCGATCTTTGGCGCGGCGGCGCTGCGCGTGAACGGATATCCGCCGCTGCTGCTGGATTTCGAAGCCGACCACGATACCGATCATGTGATTGCCATTTTTCGCGAAGACGGCTGCTGGGGCGCGGTGGCGAAATCCAATTACACCGGATGCCGCTGGCGCGAGCCCGTCTATCGCACTCTACGGGAACTCGCGCTGAGCTACTTCAATTCCTACTTCAATCTGAGGCGCGAGCGCACGCTACGGCGATATTCCGGCCCGGTCAAACTGAAGCGCTTCGACCGGCAGCAGTGGATGACCACCGACAAGCCGGTGTGGTTCATTGTCGATCACTTGTTCGAGATCAAACATTATTCCTTGCTAACCAAGTCCCAGGAGAAGCGCCTGCACCGCGTGGATGAGCGCCTGTTTCAAGCGGAATGCCTGGGCAAGGCCTACAAGCAGCGCGACTGAAGCGCCGGCAATCCATCCTTCAACGATTCGGAAATGCCGGTCTAAAGCTGTCGCCCGCCGCCGCCGATACCTCAAG
>JASHQK010000286.1 GCA_030039195.1 Candidatus Sulfotelmatobacter sp. | reverse complement strand
GGACAGCGGTCTGAAAATCCAGAACCACCTGCTGCTGTCACACCCTTTGGGAAATCCAGTCTGGAGCGGCGGTACTGTAGGGCCAGAAGGAAGCCTGCTGATTCTGCCGATGTTGGTTTTGGCGGCGTTAGCTATGTGGCTGCGGTGGGGTGTTCTGCGGAAACCCTCCGAGTGTACCTCCGACTGCGTGGGTTTTTGAATACGACAACCTGATTCCATCGGGCGTGCGAATTGCGCGAGGAAATCGGCGATTAGACACTTGGTGAAAAATCCCATCTCTCCGAGTAGAGAAGTCTCGAGAGGCGATTACACGTTTTGACCGAATGATGAGTGAAATCAGGAGTATCTCTTGAAAAACTCATTTGGCACGCGTTTGACCCAAAATTTGGTGCGTAAGTTGTTGAATTCTCGTTCAACGGACGCACCGAAATTCGCCGAAATTACTCAGCTGGTTCCTTTTTCAACAGGCACAGGATTTTTCAGCACTTAAGCTATACGACGTAAGCTGCGTTACAATTTCTGTCGCCTCTCCAAGGTCTGAAATGGATCTAAGAGACGTACTCGCGACTTTGGCGATTCTGCTTGGCCGATGGCAGAGCTTGTTTGCACAAGCTCACAGGGCACCGATGTTGGAAATTCGTGTCGATACGCCGAAGTGGGTCAATGGGTGTCTCGACCTAACTATAGAGCGGGCCAATGTCTCCACCCACAGAGGCGCAGTTCGGCCTGCGAGGCGCACTGCGCGAAAGGACCAAGGAACATGAGCCCAGACCCAATCACCGCGATTACCGCTTGGACGCGCAGGTCGAGCAACGAGAAGATTCGGCAGTACGGGCGCGGCGAGGAGCCGGGCCTCAGCGAAGTTGGGCACTACCTGACAGAACACGGCATCACCGCCAGGAGTTTCCCAGTCAAGGGCGAGGATGGGCGCGAAGTCACTTTTCGCGGGGAGCGGACGAAACTGAAGGGCCTGGTCAAGGATCTGCTGGGAGAGGCAATCGACGATTCGTGGGAGTGGGGTTCGTTTCACTGATGTGCCGAACTGAACGAAAGCTCCATTTTGAGTGCTATCCGGATTTAACATCAACTGACTAGCAGCACGTAGTCTCCAGGTTGTCCCGACAATGCGAGAGTTGATCGTTACAAACGCGTTTGCAGGGCTGATCCTTAATACTGCGATCATCCACCTGACAAACTCAACACAAGTCGTGGGTGCGCTTCTAAAAGATCGGTGTGGTGCTCTTGATCTCGTTGAAGAACTCTTCGAGTGACTCAGTCTGACGAATCGTTATGGTATTGGTTTGAACGAAGCCTGACTCGACCGTGAACGTCCTAACCGCTTCAAAGCTGGGCGCCCGAAGAATCATGATAGTTTGGTGTTCCGGCACGGGAATTCCGGTGAAGACGATCTCCATCTCCAGCCTCTTTGCAATCGCGTCGATCTCGGAAATCCTTTCCATCTGCTTCCGGGCCACCGCGTTGGAATGAGGGCACAGGTGAGGCGGGTGCTCCGCGATGACGACAAAGTTCTTCATCGGCATTTCCTCCGCTAACAAGGATATGGCAGCGCGAAGCTGCGAAAAAGACTCGGTCCCCTGATGATGAGTGAAATGGGGAGTAGAGTCGAGAACAGACGCAGTGGCGTTAGTCTCCCGGTGGCTGCTGCCGCCAACGGTCAGAGTAGTGCTGCGCCGGACCGCTCTCGGAAGGCAGCTCGCCTACACCATCAACTGGTTACTGGAGCAAAGCTGTGAGACAAACTGTCCCACGTCCCACGTGAGAGGACAGAGTGTCCCGTTTCTTTCTGTCTGATCGCGTAGCTCTCCCAATGAAAACAGTCACTTACCAGAAACGGATATGGAAGGCCCCGTGCTGATCCAGAGTTGGGCTGTATTGGGCTTCCTGGACGGTTCAACTTATGTCGCGAACTCTCGAAGCAACGAAGTCAGGTCGAAATCAAAGGCACAGCGCGGCCTGGGGAAAGCGTCTGGCAACGGTGGTGTTGCTGTTGGTTGCAGAGGCGGCGATCGGTCAAAATTCGCGAGAGGTAGTTGGCAAGTTTGCTCCAGATCTAGCCGCCGTGTTGGGGCGAGCGCAGCAGAGCGCGGCGACACAGGAGACCGCAAAGCTAATTGTGCAGTATCACCAGGCTCCACATGCAAAGCAGGAGGCGCGCGTGCAGCGCCTGGGCGCCCACTTGAAAGCGAGGCTCGGCTTAGTCAACGGCATAGCCATGACGATTCCGATCAGCGCGCTGCCGGCTTTGGCGGCGGACGCGGAAGTAGCCTCGATCCACCTCGATCACCCCCTTAAGGGAATGGATGCGACCACCAACGCGGTGGTGAACGTCCCAACCGCATGGAAGGCAGGGTTGAATGGGGCGGGAATTGGCGTAGCCGTTATCGACAGCGGCATCAATGATAGTCATCCCGATCTTTGGGACGCGAAGCTGACCCATTCGCGCGTGGTTTATCACCAGGATTTCACGGGCACTGCGACCACAAACTCGAGTGGCGCAAAGTATGATCTGTACGGCCACGGGACCCACGTCGCCGGAATCGTTGGCGGGGATGGATATCTCTCTGGCGGAAACTACAGCGGTGCGGCGCCAGATGTCAACCTCGTTGACTTACGCGCACTGGATGAGAACGGAAACGGCAGTGACAGCACTGTCATCGCCGCCATCCAGGAAGCCATCTCGCTGCAGAACACCTATAACATCCAGGTGATCAACCTATCACTCGGGCGGGGAATCGCGGAGAGCTACACGGCGGATCCTCTTTGCCAGTCGGTGGAATCGGCCTGGAAGGCTGGAATTGTGGTCGTGGTGGCCGCGGGCAACTACGGACGCGTAAGCGTCGATGGCAGCGACGGGTATGGAACCATCACAGCTCCCGGAAACGATCCCTATGTGATCACAGTCGGCGCGATGAACAGCAACGGATCATCTTCCCAGTCGGCACAAATCATGACGACCTATACTTCCAAAGGGCCAACCACGTACGATTATGTGGTCAAGCCTGACATCATGGCTCCCGGCAACGGCATCGTTTCATTGTCGGCTACGGGAGCCACCTTGGAAGCCGATTACCCCGCCCAATTGGTCGATGGCAATAACGGGGAGCCCGATTACTTCACGCTGAGCGGTACAAGTATGGCGACGCCTGTGGTCAGCGGAGCGGCGGCACTGCTTCTGCAGCAGGACAGCAATCTCACACCGGACCAGGTGAAGGCGCGGTTGATGCAAACTACTTACCAGTCCTTCCCCAGCTCCAGCGTGATTACAGTTGCCGCTCTCGATGAAACTTTCACCGAATATTACGATGTGTTCTCCGTCGGCACCGGATTGCTCAACATGCAGCCCGCACTGTCTGACAACATGCTGGCTCCATACAACGTGGGTGCAGCACTGTCTCCGTCAGCCTCATACAACTCGTCCAACAATACCGTGATCTTGGTGGATGGAAATAGCAGCGTTCCAGCCAATAAGACGGTTTGGGGATCATCGAATGCCTGGTCGTTCGCTAATATCTGGGTCGACGTAAGTGGAGATACCGCCGTTGCTCCAGTCGCGACGATACCATGGAGTGACAACGACTTGACGGCCTTCAGCGTGGTCTGGGGCACGAGCACTGAAGCCACCAGCGTGGTCTGGGGTACGAGCGTGGTCTGGGGCAGCACGGAATTGAGCAGCGATAGCGCCGCGGTAATCGCCACCGGAGACCCGCGATAGATGGGGCATAAAACCGGAGGTTCGCGATTGCCCATCGACCGGCAATCCGGAAACGACAAGTCAACTGACGCTCTCAGCGATGCCAAGCTTTCCTTGTCGGTTCGCCATTTGAGGGAACACACAGTTGAAAGTCACCCAACCCGCCGAACACTACCGTAACGTTGACCTCTTTTGGTTCTCTATTTGTAATCTTCCCGACGATGCCGCGAAGCCTTGGGAGAACTCGGAAATACCGACCACCTCGAATTTGCGTGCGCTATCAACAAAAGCGATTTTCACGGTTGATAGCCAAAAGCTCCTCGGCGTGGTGCAGCAGCTCTCGTTGACAGGTGGTTCGGCTCTGCTGTTTAGAGGGCCAATTGCAGAAGGAACGTAGGGGAAGTACTGTTTGCGACAGCCTTTGGGATGGTAAACGCGCACATTGAATTTCTGCATGTGGGCGCCGATGGTGTAGTACTCGCGCAAGCATTCGCATTCATTACGATGGATGCCATTAGTAGTCAACGTCTCAATAAAGTTCTCGAAGAAATGAACACTTCAGACTTCTCGGACGATGTGCGGGAACGAAACCAGATTGATGTGGCCTTCGAGACACTTCGGCAGAACGTGCCTCACCTTTCAGGAATGTTCGGCTCGGTAGGACGACCGAGATCGAAGGGCTGACGCTCTTGCCCCAGCAGCCACGACGAAATCGATTCATGATTATGGCACCTGCCGACTGCAGAACCGTTGTACAATCGCTGCGTTTTTGCAGTCCAAATCGTGCAAGCGAGGCCGACCGATGAACTGGAAAAGCAGACTTGTTCTTGGAGTGCTCACCGCGATCGCCATGATGTTGTTAACGTATCTGTTGCCGCGGGGGGGCACTCTGCGGGATATGTCCCTAGCGCAGTTCCCCACCACCGTCGGAGGGCAATCTTCGTTATCCTATTCGTCAAACTGAAGTAGCCTCCCTCGCGTTCTGCCAATTTCCCACTGAGCGCGGCTTGGCGAATCTCAAAGTTCCCACCAAACCCTGTCTCGCGGATTCTGAGTCTAATCCAGGCGATTGCGCTCAAACCCCCCCGGGAGTTGGAAATCTGCACCCCGCACCGAGCTTTCAACCCGCCTGTTGTGCAAGGATGCACAGAGGTGACAGTGACGAACCGTAGCGAAGTCTCCCCTTCGGGTGATCCCGCGCCGCAGTGGCAAGTTAAGCAGCCTGCCCAGACTATAATGCCCTCCATCCCTCAGGCCCGCTGTTGATCGCGGCGCGGCATGATTCCGAGGACACAGATCATGAAAGCACTTCGTTTTCTGTCCGCCGGACTTCTCGCAATAACCTTTCTCAACTCAATGGCGCAGCACGACACGAGGACTCCAACCCAAGTGCTTGTGAAGACAGCCAGGCTTCTCGATGTGCGCAGTGGGAAGTTCATTGAAAATGCTGCCGTGTTGATTGACGATGATCGGATCAAGGAGGTTGGCGCTGCTGTAGAAGTGCAGGCACATGCACAAAGAGAGGCAAAAGTGATTGATCTGGGGCACGCTGCGTTGCTGCCTGGATTGATCGACTGTCACACGCACCTGATGGCTCGGTTCGCAGATACGCCAGACGGATACTTGCTCGGACTGGCAACAAAGTCACAGGCATTTCGCGCGCTAGAAGGGGCCGCTGATGCGCGGCTGACGCTGAACGCGGGATTCACAACAGTGCGTGATGTCGAGAACGAAGGTTCGGGTTATGCTGATGTTGCGCTGCGTGAGGCGATCAACCAGGGATTGGTGGAGGGTCCGCGGATGGAAGTGGCGACCCGAGCAATTGCGGCGGTTGGGCAGTACAACCCGTTTGGCGTGTCGTCGGATCTAGCAGACTTTCCTACCGGCGCACAGATGGTAAGCGGGGTGGACGAGGCGCGCCGCGCGGTGCGAGAGCAGATCGGGCATGGGGCCGACATTATTAAGGTGTATGCGGACTGGGCGCATCCTACGTTAACGGTGGACGAGATGCATGTCGTTGTCGAGGAGGCGCACAAAGCTGGCTTGAAGGTGGCGGCACATGCAACGACGCGCGAGGGGATCAGAAACGCGATCGATGCAGGTGTGGATTCCATCGAGCACGGACGTGGAGCGGACCGCGAACTGATGCAGGAGATGAAGGACAAGGGAGTCTTTCTTGTGCCGACGGTGGGCGCGATTGATGAGTTTGTTGAAAAGCACAAGAACGATCCCATGACCCCGGAACAGCGCAAGCGCATCGATGCGGTTCTCGCGAGCACATACCAGGAGATCGAGCTGGCGAAGAGCGTGGGCGTAAAGATTGCCGCCGGGTTTGACCCTAGCCGCGAGGGGCGGCACGGAAAGAATGCGGAGGAACTGGCCGCGATGGTGAAGCGCGGGCTTACGCCCATGGAGGCGATTCAGGCGGCAACAGTGAATGCTGCAGAGCTATTGGGATGGCCGAATCGAGTGGGCTCGATTGAAGCGGGAAAGTTTGCGGACCTTATTGCGGTGGATGGCAATCCGCTGGCCGATATTACCGTACTTGAGCAGGTAAAGTGGGTGATGAAGGGCGGCGAAGTGGTGAAGGATGAGGAGCGGAAGTAACGTTTGACCCTGGCAAATCGAAATCGTCCTTCCTTCGCCACGTAGTCACGCTGAAGCCTCTTGCCGGGGTAGTCGTCAACGGTCGCAAACAGGCCTCTCTGACAATGTCGGCGGTGTCAAGTTGTTTTTGAGCGCACTGCGGCGTGCACTCACCGAAGAGCGAATGTAGAAGTGTATTTAAAGAGTGCTTGACACCGCCGACATTGTTAGAGATCGGGATTTATCACCAACTGACAGAGTGCTTCCGGCGCGAAGACCAGGACACATTCGAGCCCCGTTTCCTTTTCATGTCCCTCCGTCGAGCGACATGAGGCTGCTCACTGTGTTCAGTGCAGGCCGGCCTTTTCCCTCCATCGCTTAACGTTAACGCCCATGGCGAGAAGCCACAGCGTCAGAGATGCTTCCCCGAGAATGGCAAGAGCAGTGTATGGACGTAGAGAACCTCCCAGCGGCGGATAAAGGAGGGTCAGCACACCCACTCCGGAAAACATCATCAGCGCACCCAGAACTCTGGGCAAGAACGCCGACCGGAAGACGAGGTACCCGATCAACAGGAAATAGAATCCGAAGAATACCGACCCGATGTTGGAGGCCCTCACATTCAGCTTGGTGAGCATCAGCGCCATGGCCTGAAGCTGCTCTGCCTTGAACCCGCCCAGTTTCGGAGCCTCTTGCAAAACGACCAAGGGCGCACTGTAGAAGAAGGAGGAAAAGGTCCCGGCGGCGCAGCCCATCAGGCTGAAGAAGGCTGCGAGCAAAGAGACGCTTCGGTTCACCGGCTTGAACAATTCGTAGAACAGGGCCGTGACCACGACATGGCAGGCGATCGTGATCGAATAGCACGTGAGACCGAGCCAGAAGCGGGAGGGGTGGGCCAGCATGTTGGACGCAGTGGCCGCCGCATCGCCGGATATGACCAAGCTGCCGCGGATGTAGAGAAGGCCTCCGTTGAAGAGAAGGGCCAGTAAATAGAACAAGCCGGCGATTCTGGCGGGCGGCGAGAGTCTGACGCTCATCCCATCGTTCATTTCGGTTGACGGGAACATTAGCTTTGACGCGAATTGTAACGCCGGAAGGCAAGCCGATTCTATGACGGGGTGTCAGCTGACGCTATCAGGCGTCTCTGACAATGTCGGCGGTGTCAAGTTGTTTTTGAGCGCACGGCGGCGTGCACTCACCGAAGAGCGCCATTTCGCTCTCGTGGATGGTTTTTGCTTTGCCAACCGTAGGCTCGCTCCGTAATCGTTTCAGGTCGGCAATTCAGTCCGACCCATGCATCTCTTCGGTCCGCAACTTTGATCATGATTACTACTTCGAACTCCCCTTCTTATGAAGGGGAGCAGGACGCCCAATCAATTTCTCGATGTTCTACTGAACACCATCGCCTGTTCCGAGCTGTCCTGCGTGCGAACCGAACTTGCTCCACTGCCGGTAATCCCATCCCTGGCGCATCATCCGGTACAAACGAATCGCCAGTTTCCGCGCCATTGCCACCTTGGCGGTCTTGCGTCCGCGCCGCATCATCAAATGCACATACTTGCGGCGCCATTCTGGCAAGCTGCGTACCGTTACCTGGGCGGGTTCCACCAGCAGAAAACGCATCATCGAACTTCCTTGCTTGGTGATGTGTCCCAGCCGTCGCCGATTCCCGCTCGAGTCTTCCCGCGGCACCAGTCCCAGATAGCTCGCCACCTGCTTCCCACACTGAAAGCGATCCGCGTCGCCGATGGTCAGCACGAAAGCCAGTGCGGTGAGTGGAGCGACGCCGGAATGCGTCATTAACCGCTGCGCGGCGGGACATTCTTCCACCTCTCGCTCGATCGCTTGGCTTAACTCTGCGATGGTTGGGTTCAGTCGATCCAGCAAGTCCAGCAGATCGTGCCGGCGTCGGTCGGCCCACGGAGCCAAGGCAAACGCTTCCAGCTGCTGGCGTCCACGTTCTCGCCACAACCTCTTCTTGCACAGCAGGCCTTCGTTCAGTGCCACCGCTTGCAGTTGATTCATGATCCGGGTGCGCGCTTGCACCATGCGATGTCGATGCCACAACAGTTGCCGCAGATCGCGATTTTCCCAGCTCGGCACCCAGATTGGCGGAAAATCATCCTTCAGCAACAAACCCAGAATATGCTGCGCATCTTGCCGGTCCGTCTTCTGTTTACGCCCGCGCTTGCGTCGTATCTCAGACGCATGTGGGCACGCACGCTGGTTCGAATTTTTCTCTGCCCGTTTGCTCCTGGCGTTATAGCTTCCAAGATGCTGTTAGTTCATTACTGGCGGGCTCATCCCAGTGGTAACTATACGATTGTTACGGGCGTGATTATCTAGAAATGTAACGTACTTCCGTTTCCCGAGGAGAAAACAATGTCAACGATTATCTGTGACCTGTACTTTGTTCTGCCCGCTATCCTCTGCGCGGCGGTTTCTGTGCGTAACGTAGTTTTTGGCGATGTAGTCTAGTCCGCTGCTGCTAGCTGCCTTCCAGCAACCCGGGGCAGCGCGACAGGTTTGGTCTGTCCGTTTTCCGTACTACAACAGTGTCCGATTACGTCGAGGACTGGAATGTCTCAACCAAATAATCGCGATTGTGTCGGCACTTTCAATTCGACCCGCTGCGTACACTCAGCGTCGTCGTTCTGAACATTATTGACACGGCTGCTCACGGGATAGCAACGCATGGCGCCCGCGTCGAATGCCTTGAGCAATTCCGTAATTGCGGCTGCATCCTTCAGGCCAGGATCGAGCCACAGATCATAATCGCTCGGGCTAAGGATCACTGGCATGCGGTCGTGGATGGCTGCGGTCACAGCGTTGGGCATCGTTGTGAGGATCGTGCACGTCTTCATCCAGGTTCCGCTCGGCTCTTTCCAGCCTTCCCACAATCCGGCAAATGCGAACAACTCGCCATCGCTCACCTCGAAACAGTACGGCTGCTTGCCGTTCTCGGATCGCGCCCATTCATAAAAGCCGTCCGCAGGCACAAGACAACGTCGGTATTTCATCGCATCGCGGAAGGCGGGGAGCCCGTGAGCCGTTTCAGAGCGCGCGTTAATCATGGGCGCGGCTCCCGAACCATCCTTTGACCACGACGGAATCAGGCCCCAGCGCATCTGCGAGAGGTGTCGAGTGGGCTCAGTGGGATGCTGGCGAACTACGGGGACCGGCTGCATCGGAGCGATGTTGTAGCGCGGTGACCAATCGTCGGAGTCAGAGATCGTGTCGAAGTGTTCGACGATGATCTGCTTGCGTCGCGATAATCGGTAGCGTCCGCACATGGGGAGCAATTATGGCAGGTTTCGGCCCGAGGAAGGATCTTGAGTGAAATCGGAATTTTCGTCAGTCCTTCGCTGGCGAGGGTCCTGTAATTTCTGGCGAGGGGCGACTCGGTGGCGGTGTCGTCTATTATTGCATGAGTAGCTGGTGAGGGCTCACTTGGAGATTCATCTCGTCGACGGGACCTACGAACTGTTCCGCCACTATTACGCCCTACCCTCGGCACGCGATCGGGATGGCCGCGAAGTAGCTGCCGTTCGCGGTGTTCTCTCTTCCGTGTTGGGGATGATCGAAGGTGGGGCCACGCACGTCGCGGTTGCAACCGATCACGTCATCGAGTCTTTTCGCAACGAGTTGTGGGCGGGCTATAAGACTGGCGATGGGATCGAGCCCGACCTCCTGGCACAGTTCGCGCTGCTCGAAGAAGTATTGGTGGCCGCTGGTGTTCTGGTTTGGCCTATGGTGGAGTTCGAAGCCGATGACGCCATCGCAGCGGCGGCACTTGCCGCCACTAAGAATCAAGATGTCACACGAGTCATCATTTGCACACCCGACAAGGACCTCGCGCAGTGTGTATCGGGTTCCCGGATTGTTCAGTTGAATCGGCGGACGCGCGTCACGCTCGATGAAGCAGGAGTGATCAAGAAGTTTGGCGTCCTACCCGAATCGATTCCCGATTACTTGGCTTTAGTGGGCGACGCGGCAGACGGATATCCAGGGCTGCCGGGGTGGGGTGCAAAGTCGTCGGCCGCGGTCCTTGCTAAGTTCCTCCATCTTGAATCGATTCCCAAAGACTGCCGCGAATGGCGAGTGAACGTCGCCAGTGCCGGTGCACTTGCTGGCACTCTTTGCCGAGAATGGGATCGCGTTCTGCTTTTCAGAAGATTAGCAACGCTTCGAACGGACATACCACTGTTCAAAGACGTGGAGGAGTTGAGGTGGAGAGGACCAACACCGCAGTTTGACGAACTGGCGGCCAGACTGGATGCGGCCCGTACGGACAAACGACAGTCGGGAGTGCCGCGACTGAAACGCTCCTCCCAACACCGAACCCAGTGATTCCGTCGGTGTCCACTTTCTGACGGGGTTCTCCAAGGCTTAAACCGCCGACGGCGAAAGAGGGCCGGGATAGACGACACCACCAGAGGGCCGGTCCTAAGGGAAAGATGAGTGAAATCGAGATTTTTCGCCAACGGTCGTGTAGACAATCAACGAGCCGCCAGTGCTAGCGCCGCTCCCAACAGAAATATCAGCACTTCCGACGCTCCGATTGCCCTGAGCACCTTGTTTCCCCCGCGGGCAGCCTTATAAGCAAAATAGACGCCCACGAACCATGGGGCGATCCCGCTCACAAACAGGACGACTAGCGGCTTCGGCGGGGCGAAGTGCTCACCTACGTATGGGCCAAGAGTTGTGAATGTCACGAGCATTGCGGCAGCACAGAGGACGGATATGAACGCCGCGAATGTCGCTTGCTTAGGCAACGTTGGAGTCGATGGTATCGGTTGCGGGGGACGACTGCCCTTGAGGATAGCAACGAACAACGCTGCGAGAATCACGACTGCAACCGAAGTTACGGCCAAAATCTGCATCGAAGAATCCGGGGCGAAAAGTCCGCCGAGAAGTATGACACAACGATGACTGACGTAAGCAGATGGGATGAGAAGGCCGGTCTCCTTTATCTGTGCCTTTAAGCACGTCGATAACTTGGGAGCGTACACCGCATCCCGTCCGGAGACCGGCCTTCTCATCCCATCTGATAGCGACAGTTATCGAACTATTCGAGTTCACACAAGGTAAAATCAACTCATGGAGTACAAGGTTTTTGACCGGATCGTGTCGTCGCGGGGTATTGTGGCGACTGCTGAGGTATTTGGACATTTTTCCTGCGCCAGAGCAGGCGATACGATCAGCGCCAGTAAAATCGCCACGCCTTCAAACCGGGTACGGAACATTTTTGTGTTTTCCGCGTAAAGGACTGTATGAAAACCTTCGTGTCAACGCCAGCTATCGGCTGGGAGCCTCGCCTTTGCACAACAGCCCTGTTTGCGAATCCAGAGGACCAGTGCTTACCGACTAGTCGGGCCGCCGCGGAATCCCGGGGGCTTGTGAAATGATGATCAGCGGCACATTCTGCTCTCATTCCTTATCGGAGGCAAACCATGGAAGTGCTCCTCCAGGATCTTCGATTCGCCTTCCGCCAGATGGGCAAGCTGCCCGGTTTCACAACCTTGATCTTGCTCACGCTGGCCTTGGGCGTCGGCGCCACTGCCGCCATCTTCAGCGTGCTCGATACCGTGTTGCTTCGGCCGCTTCCCTACGCGCATCCTGAGCAACTCGTCAAAGTGTGGACTCGTTTTGTTGGAATCGGCCAGCCCAACGATCAGAACTGGGTTTCCGCGCCTGAGTTCCAAGATTTTCTGAGGCTCAATCACAGCTTCTTTGAGTTGGCCGCGATCGACACGGGTTCGTTCAACCTTGGCATGAAAGGCAGCCCTCAGCGCGTGGTGGGAGCCGCCATCTCGCCGAACTTGTTTCCAATGCTTGGCGTGCAGCCGGTTATTGGACGCAACTTTCTGCCCGACGAGGCGCAGCCCGGTCGTGAGCACGAAGTTATCCTCAGCTACGGCCTGTGGCAGCGCCAGTTCGGCGGCAATCCCACCGTGATCGGGACAACGCTGCGTATCGACGGGGTGCCGATGACGGTGGTCGGCGTCATGCCGAATGGGTTCGCCTATCCGGATGAGAGCGAGATCTGGGGACCGCGGGCGTTTACTCAAGAGGAGCTGAGTGAAAATGAGCGTGGCAGTCATGGTCTTGAGGTTCTGGGTCGAATCAAGCCCGGCCTTTCTCTCGTGCAGGTGCAAGAGGACATGAAACGCGTGGCCAGAACCATGATCGAGCAGCACGGCTCGTATCCATATTCACAGTACGACTTTGGCATCATTCTGCATCCGCTGCTTGAAGAGACGATTGGTGACGTAAAGACCTCGCTTTGGGTGCTGATGGCATCGGTTGGGTTGGTGCTGCTGATCGCGTGCACGAACGTCGCTAACCTTCTATTGGTGCGGTCTTCTCAGCGCCAACCGGAGATGGGCGTTCGCATGGCGCTCGGCGCGAGTGGCCGGCGGCTCGCGCGACAATTACTGACTGAGAGCGTTCTTCTGGCTCTCGTCGGCGGCGCGGCAGGCCTTGCTTTGACGCCGCTCGCGGTGCGCGCGTTGGTCGCCATCGCCGAGAAGACATTGCCGCGCGCGGTAAACACAACCATAGACGCGCGCGCGCTGTTCATGATGCTTGCGGTTGCCGCAGCGACGGGTATCTTTTTTGGGCTGGCCCCGGCTGTACAGGCTCTGCGCAACCGCAATATGCCAGCGCTCAAGAGCGTGCGCGCCACCGAGGGCGGTCAGTCGAAGCGGCTGCGGCGCACTCTGGTCATGGGTGAGACAGCACTTTCGCTCATCTTGTTGGCCGGGGCTGGGCTGCTGATGCGCAGTTTCGAGCAGGTCTTAAAAGTCGAGCCCGGTTTCCGCCCCGATAATGTACTGACATTGCGTCTCGCCCTTCCGGATGCGCAGTACAGAAAGCCGGAACAGATTGGCAGTTTCTACAGCACGCTGCTCAGTCGAATACAGCAGCTGCCCGGCATTAAGTTCGCAGGTGCAACGTCGCTGATCCCTCTCGCCGGCGAGAACGGTTCAGGAACCATTGTTATCGACTCACAGTCAGTTCCAAAAGAAGACACCGAACCGGAAGCCGACCAAAGATTCGTCACTCCGGACTTCTTCAAGGCGATGGGTATTTCGCTCGTCCGTGGAAGATACTTCGATAGTCGGGACTCCGCGATGGCCCCGCAAGTCGTGATCGTCGACGAATCGCTGGCCCAGCATTACTGGCCGAATCAGGATCCGATCGGAAAGCGCATCCATCTCGGAACCATCCCCTCCCCTGATTCGCCGTGGTGCACGGTCGTCGGCGTTGTTCGCCATGTCCGCAATCGCACCCTTGAGGCACGCTCACGCATTGAATCATATTTCCCCGAGGACCAGGTTCCTGTCAGGGCGATGACTCTCACCATCCTCACTCCGGGAAATCCGATGAGCTATGCGCCTACAATCCAGCGCGAAGTGACGTCCATCGATCCCGACCTGCCGATCTATCGGGTGCGCACGATGACGGAGATAATGGGTGAATCGGTAGCACGGCGACGGCTGGCGCTGATCCTGCTTGGGCTGTTTGCCGGTGTGGCGCTATTGCTAGCTTCGATAGGCATCTACGGCGTCACTTCGTATGTCGTGGCGCAGAGCCGGCAGGAGATCGGTTTGCGCATGGCTGTGGGAGCCAGTCGCGGCCAAGTGCTTAGCCTGATGATGGACAAAGGGATTAGAACTATCGTGTCGGGTCTGATCATCGGGCTGGTCGCGGCACTTTTCCTGACTCGATTGATTGCGGGCATGCTGTTCGAGGTGCGGCCGGCTGATCCGTTCGCACTGTGCGGCGCGGCAGTCCTTCTATTGGCCGTGGCTCTGCTCGCGATTTTTATCCCAGCGCATCGCGCAGCCAGTATCAATCCCATGGAAGCACTCCGCTACGAGTAGCGCCCTTGCGACTGCGGCACCGATGTTCACTGTTCGACTTGCTCCAGTGAGTAACGCCGTCGGTTTTCTCATACCCGCAGTTTAGCTACCGGCATCAACTAAGAGCTAAATTTGCCTCAAGAACCGTAGCTGTCGCAAAATGCTGATTTCAATCAAATCCCCCCGGCAGGTCAATGAGCGCTATCGCCTGATCGCGACGGTTGAGATAACTTCCGGTTTGCCCGTGATCCGCGAACTGGCTATGGAAACATTCACTCGCAACGCCCCCGATTCGCCTCATTGACTTCGCCCTGCACCCATCCCTACCATTGCCTGAGTCTTTGCGCCCATGATCGGCCAGATCATTTCGCACTACCGCGTCCTCGAAAAACTGGGCGGAGGCGGAATGGGTGTTGTCTACAAGGCCGAGGATATCGAACTCGGACGTTTCGTCGCCCTGAAATTCCTGCCGGATGATGTTGCCCACGACCCGCAGGCGCTCGAACGCTTCCGACGCGAGGCCCGCGCGGCCTCGGCGTTGAACCATCCCAACATCTGCACCATCTACGAAATCGGAAAGAGCGGGCAACAATCGTTCATCGTGATGGAGTTTCTCGACGGTGTGACGCTGAAGCACCGCATCGGCGGCCGCTCGATGGGAACCGAAGAAATCCTCTTGCTTGCCATCGAAATTACGGACGCACTCGATGCCGCACACAGCTCTGGGATCGTCCATCGCGACATCAAGCCGGCAAATATCTTTGTAACCAGGCGCGGGCACGCCAAGATTCTCGACTTCGGCCTGGCGAAAGTCACATCTCCGCTGAATGTTGCCGCGGGCGGCCCCACGGCGCAATCGACTGTAACCTTGGAAGAGCATCTCACCAGTTCCGGCGCAGCAATCGGCACGGTGGCGTACATGTCACCCGAGCAGGCACGCGCAAAAGAACTGGACGCGCGGACAGACCTGTTCTCATGTGGGGCCGTGCTCTACGAGATGGCTACGGGCAGATTGGCCTTTCCGGGAGAGAGCCTGGCCACAATATTTGATGAGATTCTGAATCGCGCTCCGCGTCCGGCGCGCAGCATCGCTCCTGAACTCCCGGCCAAGCTCGAAGAGATCATCAACAAAGCGCTGGAGAAGAACCGCGACCTGCGCTACCAGAGCGCGGCAGAAATCCGCGCCGATCTGCAACGTCTCCGGCGGGATTTGGTGTCGGGCAGGATTTCACTAGCAGATGACCGAGAAGAATTCAAAACTCCGGTGAGCACGGAGATCGCGAACCAGTTGATCGAACACCGGTTCATGCTTACGGAACGCGTGTGCCGAAAGCTCGACCGAGCCACTCTCGATCCCCGAGTTATCGGCGATCATTTGCTTTATGTAGACAACCAGGTATCCTCGGACGTTCTTGTCTTCTTTCTTCATGGGCTCGGTCTCGATCACGGAGACTTTGATCCGATCCTCAAGCGTTTGCCTTATCGCGGCCTGAGTCCGACGCTATATGGATGCGAACCGGATCGCCGCGGACGCGTCTCGTTGTCCCTTGCAGATCATGTAGCCATCTTGCGCGAGTGGCTGCGGGAAATCGCCAACCGTTTTGCGCACGAAACGATCGTTATGGTCGGGTTTTCGCTGGGCGCGGACATGGGTTTCGAGCTGCTTTTGGGACCAGCTGACGAGCCGACACCGCGCATTGACGCGTTCCTGTCTCTGGAGTGCAATCTGTCAATAGATACATGCATGTTCTCGCGGGTGTTGGCAGGACTTGCTACCGACCGGCCCGAAGTACTAATCGCCGAGTTGAAGCGGCTGAGCGACTCAGCCAGCTCTTTGGACGACTGGCTCAACATGCACGACTATTTGGTGAAAGTGCTGCGGAAGTTCCAAGGGGATGTTGGGGTGTTGCAGCGAGCTGCCGCCGATATTGTCCGCCCATTCAGTGAAAGGCCAGGATTCGAAGTGTTTGCGCGATGGTTCAAAGGCGCGCGCGAGCGCGTGCCGGCACTGCGGCTGGTCATCTCGAACGATTCCGGCTATCAAGCCGCGCTGGCGCGTTTGAAATTGGAAAACCTCGACAACGGTATCCTCGGGGAGGAATTCCCGGAAAGCATGATTACTGTATCCGGGAGCAGGGACCATTTTGGCTTAATGGCCGCAGAGCGTGTTTTGCGACAAGTCGACGAGCTCGTCTCTGACATGCGCAAAGGCCGAAATCTCTCAGTCAAACCTGGTTGACTGCTCCCTTCGAGATCGAACTGCCATTTCCTGCGATTTGTGAATTTCAGGGCGCAGTGATTCTGAGCGAGTGGTCGGCTATTCGGAAACTGAGAGCCTTGTCCGTAGTTGGCGTAACATCTCTCTCGATAATGCTCAGAATGGCTCGGCGAGCGCTATGGCCTGCTTTCGACAGTTGAGGATTGCAAACATTCGGATTGCGCTTCATCGACTCCTATCGATGCCGTGAGAACACAACCTTTCCTGCAACCATGGTGACGAGTTGTAGGGATGCCTATAGCTTGGTTTTTGGGCAAGTCCTTTGTAACCGATCAAGCGTCTCTTCTAAGTGAACATCGTGGGCTCTGGCGCGCGATGATGGAACTGCATGGGGGCGGAGGTCGTGAATGTACTGCGAGAGCGTCCGGTTGGGATCAATCGCAGATGGCGGATCTGAATGGCACAACAAGCAATGCGGCGACAGCCAATCCCAACAATCGCCGCGTCAGGCGCCCGGAATTACGGGAGGTATTCGAATTTGTCGATGATAACCTCACCACCCTCCTGCAGCGGATACTTACCGCTTGGGACCAGGTAAACTTGCAGCATGACTTTTTCCTGGCCGGGCGAGGGTACACCCGATGTAAATTCGTGTTCAGCGACAACGGCACTGGGAGTACCCCCGTCGTGGGGCGAGCGGACAATTTTGAATGTGACGCTTCCAGATTTCCAGTGGATGCTATACGTCAGTGGGCCTGCTGGAGCTTTGAACCGATATACATTTCCGGGCACATAAAATGGCTGAATGCTATACTGCGCATTGCTCTGATCGGCGGCATCTCCCCATCGGCTCATCTCAACGTCCATTTCACGGTAATACTGATCTCCGTGAAATTCGTCGAAGGTATACATGCTAAAAACCTCAGCTGGTTCTAAATGGGAGACATTCCGCACTCTCAAAATGTAAGTGCCATATCCTAGACTGCGGGTTAGTGCGACTTGGGCACAGTACCACCGACCAGACCTATGGTTGATACGCAAATGCAGTGCTCCGCTGGCATCCGTCCAGGCATTATCGGGGTCGTAGGCGTTTTCTGATCCTCCGCGCATGCTCTCGATGGTGCGGACAGCCCAGTCGTATCCGCTGAACTTCAGAGGTCTTGTGGGCGCGAAGGTCGGCGAGCCAGAGCCTTTAACAATCGCAACCGACGCCACCAGGCCACCCAAGGTGGGAGTTAGATCCATGGTAAAGGGCGGATTGTAACCCGGTTCTACCAGCAGGGCCGCATAGTCAAACCCGAGATGAGTTGGGGTGCTCCATGTCGAGTCGGACTGAATCGAAACAAATGGATGATCGGGATCGGGCTGAATCCACCATGGCCCACTGTGCGCATAGATTACCATCCGCTCACCTGGATGAGATCCATGAACGCGCCCTGCGATGATCTCTACCCCCCTTTCGTCGCCACCCTGCGCCGCCGATGGAATTTTTGTGAACTCAATGGAGGGAGCACTAGCGAATTTGGACGATTGGCAACCAGAAAGCGCGAGAAAAAGTGCCAAAAGCAGCAAGTGCTGCGATGCCATTGTTACGTGTGATGCTTGTTTCATGCCCGGTCCCGACGTCTGTCGATCAACCAATCTAGGACAATCCGGAGACTGCCTTCAAAATCCTCGAAGAAACAGGCTGGCTCACCTTCCCGTACGAACCATTCGCCCGGCTTGAGCTGCACATCGGCGACGGTGTGCGCCAACCGAGCTCGATAGTCTTCGTCAAGATAGGCAAAGATTTTGGCCTGCTGTAATTCCTGCGTCGTGAACATTGTTCCCAGCCCTTTATCGCGATTGTGAACCGTTAGATATTTGTATAGCAGAATCGTGCGAGTTGGGAGGTACCGACTCTGATCGCTTTTGTTAGGCGTCGGTGAGTTGCCGTTCGTCTACCGTCAGAACATCCGAATCGAAGACACCGCCGTATTCCCGTTAGCCAACCGTGCCATGTCCCGATTCCAAAAGCCCGCAGATGTGACGACCCTAGCTATGGCTCGGCGCACTGCTTTTCCATCGTCCACGATCGCTAAGCCCCCATTGGAAGTTTAGTGGTGTCGTGAAACCAGGTCCCCTGCTTGCCGCTGATCAATTGCACCTTCATTCCCGGCGCAGTGCCTCGTTTTTTGGACCGACTGTGCAGGCGATATAACTAGCGGGTGTTTCCTGCGCAAGCGCCGTGCTTGATATCTAGGCACAGCTTGTTGTGGACATCAAGGATATCCCTACGATTCGTGCGAAGAAAT
>JASHQK010000285.1 GCA_030039195.1 Candidatus Sulfotelmatobacter sp. | reverse complement strand
CCGTCGTGGAAATGGATGAGTTTTTTCCTCATAGTTGCGCTCGCAGGCATGATGACTCCCACCTGGGCTCAAGAGGTGACGGCAGGAATTGTGGGAACGGTCACCGATCCCAGCGGCGCGCCCATTGCCGGAGCAGCGGTAACGGCCACCGACACTCAACGCGGAACCGTCTGGACCGCGCAGACCGATGGCAGTGGTGCTTACGATATTCCGCGAATTCCGGTTGGCACCTACACCGTCAAAGTGAGTGCGTCCGGTTTTCAATCCGCGGTGCAACCTCCTTTCACCCTCACGCTGAATCAAACCGCGCGCGTCGATGTGAAGATGCAGGTCGGCAAAGTCACTGAGACTGTGGAGGTCACCGGTGCCGCACCGATCCTCCAGACGCAGAGCGTCGATGTCAGCACGCTGATCGATGCCAATACGAACGTCAGCCTCCCCCTGGCTTCGCGCAACTACCTGCAGCTGACGCTTCTGGCCCCGGGTTCAACATCAGTCGATCCCGACGGTATGCGGCAGCCGCAGGCGATGCCGAGTGCCGACCGGCCATATATCAATGGCAATCGGGAGCAAGCCAACGAATATCTCATCGACGGAATCCTCAACAGCGAAGACAAGAACAACGAAGTCGGCTACACGCCGGGCATCGATGCCATCCAAGAGTTCAACCTCATCACGCAGAACGCGTCGGCTGAATTTGGGAACTATCAAGGTGGAATCGTCAGCACAAGCATCAAATCGGGCACGAATAGTTTTCACGGTGATTTATTCGAGTTCTTCCGCAACGATGCGCTCGATGCCAATCTGGCTTCGGCCGGATGGACGGCGGGTGTGGACAATGGTGTTCTCGGATTTAATTCGCAAGGCGTCGCTCTGAAGCCAGAACTCCGCTACAACCAGTTTGGCGGAACAATCGGTGGACCGATTGTCAAGAACAAGTTGTTCTTTTTCGCAGACTATCAGGGACAACGCATGGTCAACGCCGGCCCGACTGGCGCGCAAGTGCTGACTTCGCAAGCTCGGACGGGAGACTTCGGGCAGCTTTGTACCGGTTTCGGTGGAACTTTCAACAGCTCGGGCGTTTGTACCGGGGCATCTGCCCCGACTGGCGTGACGACGCAACTGGTGTATCCCAACGGTACCAACGCCGGGCTGCCCATCCCCAATAACAACCTTGCCACCGCGGGCTACACCATCGATCCAGTCACTCAGAACATCTTCAACGATACCAAGTACTATCCTGTTCCTGCGGTCAACACCCTCACCGCCAATAACCTCTTCTATAACAGCGGCAATGATCTGAATAACAACCAGGGTGACTTGAAGATTGATTACGTTGCCTCGCAGAGGGACCATCTATTCGCACGCTGGTCGCAGATGGATCTGGTTCAACCAACCTTTACCGGGTGCGTTTTCTGCAATTCCGGCGCCGCGGAAGGAAGCGACGAACCGGTTAACAATGTCGCCCTCGATTGGACACGATCCATCACCGGTACGCTGCTGAACGAAGCCCGATTCGGCTACAATCACGTTCGCTACAACCAGCGTCTGACGCCAACTTCGTCGCTCGGCGATATCGCCCAGAGTCTTGGGATCAACGGCGCAAATGCTCAAGCACCAGGCCTCCCATTCATAAATATTGCGGGCAGCAATGGCGGCGCCGCCAGCCTCGGGCTTCAGAACCTTATCCAACAATTTCACGATGGCCAGATTCAATACGAAGACAACATTATCTGGACGCGTGGTCGGCATCAATTCAAGGCTGGTGTCCAGTTCGTGCGCGAACAGCAGAATTACATCTACGCCGGAAACGATGGCATATTGGGCACGTTAAGTCTTGCGACCGCCACCGGTTCCGGACTCGCCGATTTCTGGCTCGGCAACGTCGCGGGGGGCACGAGCTCTCCGCGTGATTTCGGTGGCCAGGTGAGCAAGCCGGCGGAACTTCGAGGAAACGTCTTCGGGGTATTTGGACAGGACGATTGGCGCGTGACTCCCACTCTGACTTTGAATCTGGGACTGCGCTTCGAAGATCACACGCCGCTCGCCGAAATCGATAATCAGGCGGTGAACTTCGGCCTTTACACCGGCACCATCTACAGCGCGACCGGTGTCGATGGAACCACCAAGTTCCCCAATCAAGCTTTGTATTACAACTACACCGGCATCGGTGATTGGTTGCCAAGAGTTGGTCTGTCCTGGGCTCCCGCCAGCCTGGGTGGAAAAACCGTGTTCCGCGGCGGCTTTGGAATCTCTGAGTTCATGGAAGGCGGCGGCAGCAACGAAGAACTCAACATGAACCTGCCGTTCGGTGTTCTCGAGCAATATGCTGCGGGCGGAATCGGAACGCTGTCAAACGGTTTTGGTGGCAATAGCAGTGCGGCCTCGTGCCCGCAAGGCCTTGTTTTCAGTTGCTACGCCGGGAACCGTATCCGGATCTTTGATCAGCACTTCAAGCCGGCGATGATCGATCAGTGGAACTTCACGATTCAGCATCAGTTCACCAACACCTTGACCGCTCAGATCGGATATGTCGGCCAGCGCGGCGCGCACTTGCTGAACTTTGAAGATATCGCGCAGTCGATTCCGCTGGATGCTGCGGGGAAAATTGTCGGGGCAGGCGATCCGATTGTCACCCGTGTTCCAGGACCGTTCCTTGGCGGGGGGACCGCCGGTTCCCTGTACTTAGCCGATAATCCGCAGTTCAATCCTGCCGGATGCGGCACCACGGTTACCGGTAACCCTCCATGCGGCGTCGAAACTCTGGCGGGCACAAATATGTCGAACTCCGACCAAAAATACAATGCCTTGCAAGCTGTGCTGCAAAAGAGAATTGGCACGGGTCTGGAGGGACAGGTTGCCTATACGTGGTCGAAGTGCATGAGCAACTCTCCCGGATATTTCGGTACAGGCTGGGGCACTACGAATGCAATGAGCTCCGGCGGTCAGCCCGGATGGGAGAACATCTACAACCCGCGGCTCGATTGGGGTCCGTGCTACTACGATCAAACTCACATCGTAACCAGCTACGTCACCTACCAACTACCATTTGGTCATGGCAAGCAATTCGGCCATGACATGAATCCAGCTCTGAACGGTGTGCTTGGCAACTGGGAAATCGGGGCAATTGTTACGCTCCACACCGGAAATGCCCTGACGCTGAATAATTTTGGTGGCTGGGCCATTGGCGGTAATTCCGACAACACCAACGGTATTGACCCTGAAACGCTGGCCGGATTGCCGGACTGCAATGGCAACCCCAGGGTCCTCAATCAACGAGTGCCCGTCAACGGAACTTCGCCCGCTTACATTCAGTATATTGATCCCTCCAATGTCTCTCCGGCAGCGCTGAATACGTTCGGAACCTGCACGGTAGGAAATGTCCGGGGGCCGGGATACGCCGATTTCGATCTTAGCCTGCACAAGGATTTCCTGATCACGGAAAGCAAACGACTCGAGTTCCGCTTTGAGGGACTCAATGCCTTCAACCATCCGGTTTGGACGATGTCGCAAGGACCTGATAATGGATCGTTCGACCCCGGCAGCCCGATTTTTGGCCGTATCACAGGATCGCAAGGCGCACGACAATTACAGTTTGCGCTCAAGTTTTACTATTGACGATTCTTACCCTTCTCGAATTGCTGGCAGACGCCTTTCGTAGGGCGTCTGCCTTTTTGCGTCGGGCCTATCCCATGAACTCGGCTTATAATCAGCGCATGCTGCGGCGAGCCGGGATCTACCTCTTGCTACCTATTTTATTTCTCTTGACAGAGTTTTCTTCCTCCCAAAGTTCGAACAAAGAAACGCCCTCCAGTCCGACTCCCGAACGGGCTGTGATGCTCGCGGAAAGCGGTCATTGCGCGGAAGCGCTTCCGTTGTTAAGGCGGGCCGTCCGGCAAACGGAAGATCGCGATCTCAAGAAACGGATAGCACTCGACGGCTTGCATTGCGCCATGGCGCACGACACGCCCTACGATTCCCTCGATTTTCTCGCGGTGCTGAGCCGCGACTTTGCGCATGACCCAGAAGCCTTGTACGCCGCCACGCACGCGTATTCCGATCTTTCCATGCGCTCCTCCCAGGATCTCGCGCGTGAGGCTCCCTTCTCATTTCAGGTTCACGAATTGAATGCCGAGGCGCTGGAAGTCCAAGGCAGATGGGATGAAGCCGCCGCGGAATACCACAAGATTCTCGACATCAATCCGATGCTTCCCGGCATTCATGCGCGGCTGGGCCGGGCGTTGCTGTCGAAGCCACATCCCTCGCCCACAGACGTTGAGCAGGCGAAGAAGAACTTTCAAGAGGAACTGGAGATCGATCCGCGAAACACGGCAGCAGAATATGTTCTCGGCCAACTGGCCGCTGATTCGGGAGATTTTGCGACTGCCATTCGGCACTTCTCCCGCGCCTCGGAACTCGATTCCAGTTTCAGCGAAGCCTTTCTTGGCTTGGGTACGGCATTGAACTCAGCGAAACGCTTTAGCGAAGCGATCCTTCCACTGGAAAAATATGAGAAGATGGCGCCCGATAGCCCGACGGGCCACTATCAATTGGCACTCGCCTATGCGGGGGCAGGGCGCCGGGAAGACGCAAACCGCGAAGCGGCCCTGCAACGGCAGACATCGGCGGAGTTGGAAGCTGTGAAGCGCAAAGCGGCCACGGCGCAAGAGAAACAGCAATCCCCTGATGCTCAGCCGGAGCCGAAGTGATGTTCCCTCGGAAATTTCCGGCTACTACGGGACGACGACAATTCCTAAAATCTCTCGCAGGAGGTCTGTCGGTCCCCTTTTTTTCGCCCCTGTTGTCAACTCCGATATGGGCGGCTGAATCGCCCACATATCCATTCTCAGAAATTCTGTCATCCGCAAGCGGCATTACCTGGGTTCACACCTCCGGCTTGTCTCCCGAAAAATATTTGCCGCAGTCTACGGGGGCGGGTTGTGCTTTCCTCGATTACGACAGCGACGGATGGATGGACATCTACCTCGTCAACAGTGGGCCCTGCGACATCTACACACCGACCAAGCCGCTGCGCAACGCACTCTATCGCAACAATCGCGACGGAACCTTTACCGATGTCACCGAAAAATCTGGAGCGATCGGTGGTGGCTATGGCATGGGAGTCGCTGTTGGCGACTTCAACGGCGACGGATTCCCCGATCTCTTTCTCAGCCAGTACGGCCGAGGCATTCTGTATCGCAACAACGGCGACGGCACATTCACCGACGTGAGCGAGAAAGCTGGAGTGGTGGTGCGGGGGTGGGCCTCGAGCGCCGTTTGGTTCGACTACGACAATGACGGCAAACTCGACCTTTTCGTGTGCCGCTTCGTGGATTTCGACAAGACCAAGCACCACAACTGTGGAGCGCCGAACATTCCGGCGTTGAAGGGGCTGAACGAGTATTGCTATCCGCGGATTTACTCGCCCATGCCGAGCTGGTTGTTTCACAACAACGGAGACGGTACGTTCACTGATGTCAGCGAGAAGATGGGCATTATGCAGAATCCCGGGAAATCCTGGGGTGTAGTCGCAACCGACATCAACAATGACGGCTGGATGGATTTATTCGTTTCCAACGACACGGAAGCGAATTTCCTATTCGCCAATCGGGAGGGAAAAAAGTTCGAAGAGATCGGATTCACTGCCGGCGTCGGGTTCGGCGAGGGCGGAAAAGGGCGCTCTGGTATGGGGGTTGATTCGGCCGACGTGAATCAGGATGGTTGGATGGACTTGTTCGTTACGGACCTGGATCACGAACTTTTCGGCTTTTATCAGAATCGGCACGACGAAACGTTCGACGATATCGCCGCTCCCACCGGCATCGCGAATGCGAGCAAGCTGATGAGCGGCTGGGGCGTGAAATTCTTTGACTACGACAACGACGGCAACCTGGACCTCATGATCGCCGATGGCCACCCCGACGACTTGATCGAAAAGATCTACGATAATGTCACCTATCGCGAAGCGCCGATGCTGTTTCACAACACTGGCGGGGATCTGAAGAATGTCAGCCATGAAAGCGGACCGGTCTTCTCGCGGCGAATTTCAGGACGCGGACTTGCTCTGGGTGACTTCAACAACGACGGTGCTGTCGACGTGCTGATCTCCTGCAATGACGAAGCTCCGGTGCTTCTCCAGAACAACGCAGGACGTGAAAGCCACTGGCTTGGAGTCAAAATGGTCGGTGTTAAGGCGAATATCGATGCGGTCGGAGCTCGCATCACTTATCAGGCGGGCGATTTGAAGCGAAGCAGGATGAAAGTCGGAGGAGGTGGCTTTCTTTCTTCGCACGATCCGCGAATCGTGCTTGGCCTTGGTCAGAGAACAAAGATCGACATGCTCGAAATAAGTTGGCCGCGCCCTAGCACTCTCGTGGAGCGGTTTACGGATCTTCCTATCGATCGCTACATCACCATCGTCGAAGGTCAAGGTAAGTGGAAGTAATTCCCCTAAAACTCAGCGTCTGGCTGCGATAGCAGCCACCAGCACCGACTGAGAGGGTTGCTAGACTAGTCGCCCAACAGAGACGTTGGCAGAAGTCCCCTGAAGCCGGCCAAACTCCACGCATGCCGGAGAAAGCAAAGCAGACTACGGAGTCGCCACGGCTGGGCCTTGACCGAGTGTGCCGACAGCGCAAAAATCCTCGTGCTTGGCGCCATCGTAGAAATTAAAGCACTGTGGGAGTCAATCATGACCAGTGAGACGGAACATGTTGCTAAGACTCTGCCCGCGCGCTATTACACCGATCCAACAGTTTTCAACCAGGAACTGAAGCGTTTTTACTCCGAGATGTGGGTCTGCGTCGGACGGGCAAACCGCATTCCGGCGCCAGGAGATTATTTCCTGCGAGAAGTGGGAGGGGAGAGCCTCATTGTGGTGCGTGAGACCGGAGATAAGATTCGGTCGTTTTTCAATGTATGCCGACATCGCGGCACGCGCATTTGCCCGGTGGCAGAGGGAAATTTTGCCGGACACATCCAATGCGGCTATCACGGCTGGAAATATGGGTTAGACGGCAGGTTGATGGGTGCTCCGCACATGCACGAAAGTTTCCACCGCGAAGATTATCCCTTGCACTCGCTCAATACCGGCGTTTGGGATGGACACATCTTCATCAACATGGCGCAAGAGCCGGAACCGCTGCTGATGCAATTGAAAGACCTGCCACAGAAGTTCTCGCATTGGCGAATGGGTGAACTGGCTCTCTATCGCCGCATCACATATGACGTAAGGGCGAACTGGAAACTCATTCTGCTCAACTACAATGAGTGTCTGCATTGTCCCGTCTTGCATCCTGCACTCAGTGCGATTTCAGACTACCGCTCGGGCAGCAACGACCAGCCCAATGCCTCTTATATAGGCGGCTCCATGGAGTTTTGCGGCGGTGCGCAGACCATGAGCACGGACGGAAAGCTTCGCCGGACCTACCTTCCCGAGCTGACCAGCGAGGAATGCACCAAGGTCTATTACTACACGATTTATCCCAATTTGCTCCTGAGCCTGCACCCCGACTACGTGATGACTCATACTCTGTTTCCGCGTGCCGTAGATCGCACCGAAGTTATCTGTGAGTGGCATTTTCATTCCGCTGAAATGTCGAAGCCGGATTTCGAGGGCGACGACGCCGTCAAGTTTTGGGATGAGACCAACCGGCAGGACTGGTCGATTTCGGAGCTCTCACAGGCGGGGATAGGATCGAGAGCCTACACGCCGGGACCGTACTCCCGGTCCGAGAATCTTCTCCGCGCATTTGACCAGATGATTCTGGAACGCGAAAGACGGGACGCCTAACTGCTTATTAGTCCAAAAGCCTTGCCGCATGGCGGAGGTGTGGCGAATATAATGGCGGAGCACAAACCAATTTGGACAGGAGTTCGTAGGCGATGTCAGATCTCCGCACTCGTTTGTTCAGCACGTCCTTTCCATTCGTAGTTTTTCTTTCGCTCTCTTTTCCCGCACATACCCAGGAAGCGGCCGCCAGTGCGCCGTACATGAATCCGGCGCTGCCGGTGGAACAGCGTGTTGACGATCTTATCGGCCGCATGACACTGGAGGAGAAGGTTGCACAGATGCGTGACCATGCAACGGCCATCCCCCGGATCGGCGTTCCGAAGTACGACTGGTGGAACGAGGGCCTGCACGGCGTCGCGTTTGCCGGTTACGCGACAAATTTTCCGCAGGTGATCGGGATGGCGGCCACCTGGGACACGGATCTCGTTCACAAAATGGGCGAGACCGTTTCAACCGAGGCACGAGCCAAATACAACGAAGCCATGCGCGAAGACGATCATGAAATGTTCTTCGGACTTACATTCTGGGCGCCGAACATCAATATCTTTCGTGATCCCCGTTGGGGACGCGGTCAGGAAACCTACGGGGAAGATCCGTTCTTGACCGCCCGCATGGGCGTGGCCTTCGTGACCGGGATGCAGGGAGATGATCCGAAATACTTCCGGGTGATTTCTACTCCCAAGCACTACGCCGTGCATAGCGGCCCGGAACCGCTGCGGCATGGCTTCAATGTGGAGGTTTCACCGCACGATCTGGAAGACACATACCTGCCGGCTTTTCGCGCGACGGTGACCGAAGCGCATGCCCAGTCGATAATGTGCGCCTACAACGCGATCGATGGCGCGCCGGCTTGCGCCAACACGATGCTCCTGCGCGATCATTTGCGCGATGCTTGGAAGTTCGATGGCTACGTGGTGAGCGATTGCGCCGCGGTCGCGGATATCGATACCGGGCATCATTTCGCTCCAGATATGGCCTACGCCGCGGCGGATGCGGTTAAGGCGGGAACTGATCTCGAATGCGGTTACCTGGAGGGGCAGGCGTTTCCATCGCTGGTTGAGGCGGTGCATCAGGGCCTGATCAAGGAATCCGAGATTGACGCCGCATTGCGTCGTCTTTTTCGTGCACGATTCAAGCTGGGCATGTTCGATCCGCCGTCGAGCTTTGCCTATGGGCGGATTCCGATGAGTGAGATTAACTCGCCGGAGCATCGGCAGCTCTCGTTGCGCGCAGCGCGGGAATCGATCGTGCTGCTTAAGAATCAGAATCACGTTCTGCCTCTGAAAGCCGGAATCAGTCACATCGCCGTTGTTGGGCCGACCGCGGAACTCATCCAAGCCCTGCAAGGAAACTACAACGGGCCGCCGCCGTCACCCGTGTATCCGCTCGAGGGAGTTGAAAAGCGATTCTCTCCTGCGAAAGTCACATACGCACAGGGCTCAACGCTTGTGGAAGGTTTCGCTTTGCCGATCGAGCACACCGCGCTTCATCCTGTTGACGGTTCTGGCGACGGACTGACCGGGGAGTACTTCAGCTCGCCCGATCTCTCGGGCCAGCCTGTGCTGACGCGCACCGACCGCAACATCAATTTCAACTGGGATAAAGTCGTCCCCGTGGGCGGTTTGCAGCGCAACAATTATTCGGTGCGCTGGAGCGGAACCTTCACACCTCCGGGCCCCGGGGAATACAAGCTGGGGGTGCGCGTGAACTACTGCTATGCCTGCGAGAACGCAGAAGGCTTCCGACTCTACCTGGACAACAAGCTGCTGGTCGAAAGCGGCGGGAAGACTGCCGAACGCGGTGAAGTGATCCAAGCGCCGGTGACCTTCAACGATACGCAGCCACACCCAATTCGTCTGGAGTATTTTCACGGAACCGGGACGGCCGGAATCGACCTTAGCTGGCAGGCTCCGGCGGACGTACTGCGCACGCAGGCAGTCGAGGCCGCGAAACAGTCGGAGGTGACGATTGCGTTTGTTGGGCTTTCGCCATCACTCGAAGGCGAAGAAATGCCAGTAAAACTGGAAGGGTTTAATGGGGGCGACCGTACTTCGATCGAATTGCCTGCGGTTCAGCAGGACTTGTTGAAAGCACTCGGCGCCACAGGCAAGCCGCTGGTGGTTGTACTGCAGAACGGCAGCGCACTGGCCGTCAATTGGGCGCAGCAGAATGCCGATGCGATTCTCGAAGCGTGGTATCCCGGCGAGGAGGGCGGCACAGCTATCGCTGAAACTCTGGTCGGCGACAACAATCCCGCCGGGCGGCTTCCCCTGACGTTTTATTCGTCGCTAAATCAAGTTCCGCCGTTTGAGGACTATTCAATGCGTGGACGGACTTATCGTTATCTCGCCGACAAGCCACTCTATGGATTCGGCTTCGGACTGAGCTACACGAGCTTCGAGTACAGCGACCTCAAAATCTCCCCGCCGAGCGTCAAAGCCGGCGCTGCAGTCATGGTCGAAGGCGACGTGAAAAACACCGGTGCGATAGACGGCGACGAGGTCGTTGAACTCTATCTCACGCAGCCGAAGGCGTATGAGACTCCACTGCGCGAGCTGGCGGGATTCAAGCGCATACATCTCTCTGCGGGCGAATCGACTCACATCAGCCTGACGATTGATCCGCGCTCTCTGGGCCAGGTCGATGAGAAGGGAAATCGCGTCATCGTGCCGGGCCAATATTCAGTGTCATTGGCCGGAGCGCAGCCTCGAGATGCGTCCTCTGTTCAAACTGGCAAATTTATGGTCTCCGGCAGAGCCGAATTGCCGAAATAGGTGAGCGGAGTGCGCGGAATGTAAAAGTCGCCCGGAATGTAGAGATTTAGGATGAAAACCCTCGTTTACAATCGGCACGCCAGATCATTTCTCGACTCCGGAGGGTTAGAGAATTTGTCGTAGTTCAGACTCACAGAAGGGAAGCAATCATGCGACCTGCAAAGACTTGTGAGTTGTTTTTTATTACCGTTTGTCTCTCTCTGTTGGGCACGAAAACTGTCGCCCAGGCACCTCAACCGAGCCAGCACATCGTGATCGCTGCCAGCAGCGTGCTGGATGGCAAAGGTGGCACATTGCATGATGTTCGCATCACGATCCAAGGATCGAAAGTCGTTGCCATTACTCCTGGGACCGCAGGACCAGTTGACTATGATCTTCGTGGTCTCACGGTGCTGCCGGGTTGGATCGATGCGCACGTGCACATTACGTGGATCTTCGGCAAGGATGGCAAGAACGCCGGCACCGAGGGCACATCGCAAGAAGATGCGTATCGAGCCGCGTCGAACGCGTGGTTGACGCTGATGGCCGGGTTCACAACCGTGCAGAGTGTCGGAGCGCCGAACGATGTGCCTCTGCGCGATGCGATTGCAGATGGAATCCTCCCCGGTCCGCGCATTCTTACTGCGGTGGAACCGCTCGAAGGCAAGGGCGAAGCGACCGGCACACCCGATGAAATTCGCGCATTTGTAAGAAGGCAAAAAGCGAGCGGGGCGGACCTCATCAAGATTTTCGCTTCAAAGTCAATACGGCTGGGCGGTGGCATGACGCTCTCGCAGGAACAGTTAAACGCAGCTTGCGATGAAGCGAAGAAGCAAGGCCTGCGAACGCTGGTCCACGCATACAAAGATGCCGTCCGGGCTGCAACGCTCGCCGGCTGCACAGAAATCGAGCATGGCACGCTGGCAAGCGATGACGATCTGAGATTGATGGCGGAAAAAGGCGTCTACTTCGATCCGCAATGTGGCCTCGTACTCGAGAATTACATGCTCTACAAGAATCGATATCTAGGCACATCCGGCTACACCGAGGCAGGATTCGAAGCCATGGAAAACATTATTCCCATGGATCATGAAATTGTGCAGCACGCAGCGCGGACTCCCGGACTCAAAATGGTGTTCGGTACCGACGCTGTGGCAGGCGCTCACGGACGCAATGCCGAAGAGTTTATCGATCGCGTGCGCGACTGCGGAGTGGATCCGATGTCCGCGATGATCTCGGCGAATTCGCTCGGTGCCGAGGCGATGCGCATGGGCGGTCAGATCGGCTCGATCGCTACCGGCCTGCAGGCAGACATCATCGCGCTCGATGGCGATCCTTTAAAAGACATCGCTGCAGTTCGGAGGGTTGTGTTTGTGATGAAGGGCGGAATTGTCTACAGGAATTCCGCCCGCGGTGCTATACCCGCCTACGCCGGAGTGCAGCCCTGATCGAAACAGGTTGTTTCTACTGTTGCGGAGCATTTCTGAATGCGAACAGAAACTCTGCGTGCGCCAAACAGAAAAGTGGGAGTCGAAAATGACGATGATCACACGCCGAGAATTTCTTGCCACGGCAGCCTGCGCCGTGGCCGCGACATGCCTTCGCGCACAGGATCAAGGCAAAGTCCGGGTTGCGCTTGCCATCCCTGCGGAAGCAACGGGCCCGCATATGCCGGTCGACTTTGTCGGTCTATCGTATGAAGTGCAGCAACTCGCGGACGAAACGTTCTTTTCGTCGCAGAACGTCGGCCTAGTTCGCGAGTTCAAAGCTCTTTCGTCTCAAGGTGTGCTGCGCCTCGGCGGCAATACCAGCGAGTTCGCTTACTGGAAACCCACGCCAAACTCTCCTGAACCAGAGCATCCGGTCGTTCGTGAAGTCGTAGGCGAACCGAAGCCCCAGTACTACGCGGTAACGGCGGAGGCCGTGCGCAGCCTGGCGGATTTCTTGAGAGCGACCGGTTGGACCTGCGTGTACGGCATCGGTATGGGCACAAATACTCCTGCCCGCGCCGCAGAGGAAGCTGCTTTCGTGGCGAACACCTTGGGTGAACGCCTGCAGTATTTACAGATCGGAAATGAGGTGGACCTGTTCGACCGGCACCTTCGTGATCCCAGGACCTGGTCGGCGAAGACCTATCTGGAAGAATGGCTCACTCTGGCGCGGGCTATCGTGTTTCGTGTGCCTTCCGCCAAGTTCGGCATTCCGGATGTTGCGAGCCGTGCCTCATGGCTGACCGATATTGCTGAGCAGTGGCCTTCCGTCGCGACACCGCCCCAGGTCACCACGCTTACCCATCATTATTACTTTGGCGGGCCAGCGACGAATCCAGAGGTCAACATTCCCAACCTTCTGAAACCTGCGACCATGGAGAAAGTGCAAGCCACAGCAAATATAGCGACGGCAGCGGCCAACAAAATGGGCGTACGCGTGCGCATGACGGAAGGCAACACATGCTATCGCGGAGGCAAGCCGGGTGTGTCCGATGTGTTTGCTGCTGCACTCTGGGCCGCCGACTATTCATTGCTGCTGGCGAGCAACAATTATTCCGGAGTCAACCTGCACGGTGGTACTGGCAAATCCGTCGCCAACTCTGTTGGCGGATTTTTGCCCGGGGATGTCCTCCTGAAAGACAAAGGCGAAACTCCGGAACAGATTGCAACCCGTCCGCACCCGTTTTACACACCCATTGCGACCTTTGGTTCGAACTACGCATTACAGCCCGTTGGATATGGTCTCAAGTTTGCCGGATCGTTCAGTGGCGGGTCGCTGCTGAGGACCGAATTCTCAGCGAAACTGCAAGCCGAGGGCATCGATGCAACCGCCTACGCCGCAAAACTGCCGCGGGGCGAGACATCCGTGATCATTCTGAACAAGGACGCAGAAAGGGGCCTGGAGTTGGAACTCGACTTTGGCAGAGGCAGCAGCGGAACAGTGGAAGTCGAAACATTGCACGCCCCGGCTTTAGACAGCCGCGAAGCACACATCACAAAGTCAATGACGACGAAATCACTCAAGCAGGGCAAGTGCTCTGTGATTGTTCCCCATGCGTCGGGATTACGCGCGACAATCAGTTAAGTGATCGCAGTATGCGAAGTCGTCGATTATGCGGAAAGCTCAGACGCCATGAATTCGGCGGACACGCGCTCGTGAGATTCCTCTCCCTAATCTCATCTGGCTCCTCGCCGCCGTCCGACAGAGTCACAGCGTTCTGGGTCCGACGTGGAGTACCGCAGCGGAGGATTAATGATCCCCCATAAGGGAATCAAACGCGGTTGGCACAAGCCGATCTAGCGATCGTACGACCAGGTCTGCGTTCAGTTGTTTGCCGTCCCGGCTCACTCCGATGCTCTTCATACGGGCGGCACGAGCGGCTTCAATTCCATGCGCTGCATCTTCTACGACGACACATCGCTCGGCCACAACCCCGAGTTTCGTGGCAGCGATGAGGAACACTTCGGGGTCGGGCTTACCCCGATGGACGTCTTCGGCAGAGACAATCGCTTCGAAACAGTCGGCGCGTGCAGAGCCTCGAGCACGACCTCGACGTTTGCGCGCGGAGCCGCTGACGCAATGGCCTCCCGCCACCCTTTCCGATGTAATTGGTGTATCCACTCGTAAACCCCAGGAAGCGGATCTATACCACTCCTGCGCACATGTTGGCGATAAAGCACTTCTTTGGCGTCGCCCACGCGCTGGATCAACGCAGGCGTGGCTTTTTCGCCGAGCCACTGCCGGAGGATGGAGCCGTTGCGCTGCCCGAAGGTGGCAAGAAATTGTTCGTGCGTAATGGGGCGACCTTCGCGAGCCATCGTATCGCGCCACGCCTGCCAGTGGTAGTTGGCAGAGTCGACGAGGGTTCCATCCATATCCCAAAGCACGGCACGGGGGCGAGTCATATTCAATAGGATCCCAGGCAAGAGGGTTGCTGCTAGTGTAGCTGCGTATTGCCGCAACCCAAAACAAAGGTCTTGCCCGGTTCTCTTGCGAATGTGCCGAAAACGCAGATTGATGAATTCCAGTCGTCGTAAAATCCAGAGCCAGGCTCGGTTTGGTTCCGGCTCGATGGTGCCGAATAGAGGCACTCTCGGAGGCGCCCACGTTGGGATGGAAACGTCACACCCGTTGATACCGACTATGCGTTACAATCAACGCCGCTGCAAAGCACTTCATGGGACCCCTGTGAGATGGAAAACGTGATGGAGAAAATCATGAAGGCATTCCACCGAAAACATGGATGGGTCTTATTGTTCCTTACTGCTTTCCCCACCTTGATTGTCGCCCAGCAGTGGAAAGCTCCGACTACTCTGAAAAAGCTGGCTAACGGGCTGACTGTGGTTGTGTCCGAAGACCACTCTGCTCCGACCTTTGGCATTTGCGTCAGCTACGGCATTGGTTTTCGGCTGGAGCCGGAGGGCCGCACCGGTTTCGCGCATCTATTCGAACACATGATGTTCGAAGGAACGCCCAATGCTCCGAAAGGAGTTCTGATGCGCGTAATTGAAGGTGGAGGCGGCGACCTCAACGGCGACACGCGCTACGACTTCACCGAATACATTGAGACAGCGCCGGTTTCCGCGCTCGATCCGGTACTCTGGATCGAAGCCGACCGCATGAAAACGCTCGATTTCTCCGCCAAGAACCTTGAAAATCAGCGCAACGTCGTCGAAGAAGAAGTGCGTGTAAATGTGCTGAATAGTCCCTACGGACTTTTCTTCGCCATCGATCTCCCTGGCAAGGCTTATGACACGTATCCGAACGCGCACAATTTCTACGGCGAGTTCAAGGATCTCGACTCCGCCAAAATCGAGGACGTACAGAAATTTTACGAGCAGTACTACGCGCCGAATAACGCCGTGATGGCTATTGTGGGCGATGTTCAGCCTGACGAGATTTTTGCCAAAGCGGAAAAATATTTTGGCGCGATTCCCGAGCGCAGTACGCCACCCAGGCCGAACCTGGAAGAAGGTCCGCAGCAAGCCGAGCGGCGCAGCACTGAGACCGATAAGCTGGCTAAAGTTCCAGCGATTGCTGTGGGATATCGCATGCCTCCCCGGCACTCGCCCGACGCGCTGGCCGGAGCTGTGACGGGCGAACTGCTGCACAACGGTCAGGCCTCGCTCCTCTACCAGGCGCTCGTGAAAGAGAAACAGGTCGCGCTTTCTGTCGACGGCGGTGTGAACTGGCCGCTGGGAACGCCGTTTGAATACAACGGGCCGACGCTGATGGTCTCGTTCGTTGTGTATCCGCCGAACGTGACTGAGGACCAACTGCTTGCCGCCTACGACGGCACGATCAAAACGCTGATCGACAAGGGCCCGAGCCAGCGGGACCTCGACCGCATCGTCGCGAAGATGCGCTCGGACTGGTACGATCAACTCGAAATGCCCTTGAGCCGCGCGTCCGTACTCTCCCACGCTGTGCTCTTCGACGGCAACTTCGACATGGTGTATGAAATTCCTGAAGAGCTGGCGAAGGTTACACCCGCACAGGTCCGAGCCTTTGCCGCCAAATATCTTGTGAGCACGAACCGGACCATCATCAACCGAGTGCCGTTGCCCGCAGACAAGAGCGAGCAAAAGCAGTCAGGGGCGCAACAATGAAGACTCTCTACTTTGTTTTCGCTGTGGTTTTGCTGGCGTCGTCCGTTGTAGCGCAGAAGGAAACCCCTCTGCCGAAAGATCTGCCGCCCTACGGAGCGGAGAAGACGCTGCAGGCTCCGAATGTGAAGTCGTTTAAGCTCGACAACGGGCTCACCGTTTGGCTGGTTTCTGAACCGGGCTTTCCGAAGGTAGCGTTCTCGCTCGCTGTACGAGGAGGGTTGGCTGCCGATCCTGCCGAACGACCGGGCATTTCCGAGTTGCTGTCGAAGACCGTTGACCAGGGTACTACGACACGCAGCGCCAAGCAGATTGCCCAGGAACTTCAGGCTACCGGCGGCGATCTCAGCGTGACCGTCGACAGGGATGCTATCCAGCTTTCGACTGCGGTGCTTTCCTCCAAGCTTGATCCAGCCATGACCGTGCTGGCCGATCTCGTGGAGAACGCATCTTTTCCGGACGCAGAGGTCGCTCTCGCCAAGCGCGACTTGTCGGATTCACTGAAGCAGCAAGAATCGGAGCCGTCATTCTTGGCGAGGCGGGCCATGGCCAAGGTGCTGTTCGGCGCTCATCCTTATCACGTAACTGCACCTACGCAGGATTCGATCGCCGCCTCGACTCCAGCCGATCTTCGCAGGGTTTTTGCGCAGCGCTTCCGTCCTGATCAGGGGATTTTGGTGGCCGTCGGCGATTTCCAATATGACGAGATGACAGCGGCGGTTAGAGCCAAATTCGGCACGTGGAAAGTTCCAGCCGAAGCGCCTCTGGCGGCATTGCCCACTCCTCCCGACAAGGTCGAGCATGACATATTTATTGTCAATCGTCCGGGATCGGTTCAGACCACACTTGACTTGTCGGCCTTCGGTCCGCGCATGGGCGATCCTGACTACGAAGCGGCCGAAGTGGCTAACGCAATTTACGGAGGCATTTTCAGTTCGCGTCTCGTGGCCAATATTCGCGAAGACAAGGGCTACACGTACTCGCCATACTCGGCATTGAGGCCCCTCGAAGCGGCGGGGACTCTGTTTACCTGGGCGGATGTCCGCAATGAAGTTACCGGGCCCAGCCTGAACGAGATCGAATATGAATTGAACCGGCTGGCGACGACGAGTCCCACTACACAAGAACTGGGTAAATCAGAACGTTATCTCGTAGGTAACCAGGCTATACGGCTGCAGGCCCGAGCCGCCGTCGGGCGGGAGTTGTCAACCATCTGGACGAATGGTCTCCCACCGGAAGAAATTGCCACCAGCAGCCGGAAAATCGCGACGACAAAGAGCGCAGACGTAGATGCAGCCGCTCGAAAATACTTTCCCGCTTATCGGATGGCAATTGTCGCCGTGGGAGAAGAGACGGTCATACGCGACGCGCTTGCGCCGCTGGGAATTCCGATGCGAACCCTGCCTTAGGCGCTGAAACCCTCGTGAAGTTCGGGGCTCGGACCAAGCGGTCAGAAACCATCTGCGAGAGTTCGTCTTTATCTTGAAAGCGAAGTTTCGCCCTTGGATCATCACGCCACGAGCCCCTGGCGCGCAATTACTATCGTTACCTTCCCACCACCTTTCCTGGCCAATTCTAATGCTCGCATCAGGAAGAAATAAAATGAAGCTCCTCCACATCTCGACGTCACTGTCGTTGGGCATCTGCTTTGCAATTGGAACCGTAGCCGTGCGGGCAAGCGATCTGAATCCGGCGAAATTGCCGGTTACAACCAGTTCGCAGGCTGCTGCGCATTACTTCGAAACTGCGATGGTTCACTACGAGAATCACCGATGGAATTTCGCTTTGAGGGATTGGAACGAAGCGATTCGGCTCGACCCGAATTTTGCTCAGGCGTATGTTTGGATCTGTTTCACGACGACAGATCCTTCCGAAGAAGCCCGCGATAGGGCCAAGGCCGAATCCCTTACGAGACAAGTCACGCCGGGCGAGCAGTTATTGATCCGGTGGATGGCCGGCGTCCATGAAAACCGCTACGTGGAAGGCATTATGGCCATGAACGACATGTTGGCCATGTTTCCCCAGGACAAGCGGCTGAACTTTATGGTCGGCTACTGGCTGTTCCGGTGGCAGGATGAGTATGAGCTCTCGAAGAAGCTGACGTTGCGAGCTCTGGCCGTCGATCCTAATTATGCGACCTGCGACAATCAGTTGGCCTATCTCTATTCACGGTCAGGCGACATCGATAAAGCTCTCGAGTATGCCGCGAGATACATGAAACTGCTTCCCAATGAGCCAAATCCCCACGATTCCTACGGGGAGATGCTGCGATTCGCAGGACGATATCCGGAGGCTTTGGAGCAATACCACATCGCTCTCAAGATTGATCCGACCTTCTATATCTCGCAGAAGGAACTGGGAGAGACTTACTCGCTCATGGGCGAAGAAGAGCAGGCACGAAAAGAATACGCGAAAGCAATTCAGGAAGCCCCCAGTGCCGGAGTCAAAGCCGAATACCTGCAAAAGCTTGCCTTGACTTATGTCCGTGAAAAGAATTTTGACGCGGCCGATGCGGCTTATCTGGATGCTGCGCATCAAGCTCATGCCATGAAGCAGTGGATCTGGGAAGCGCGTGCGCACCGCGTGATGGCTATGTACCAGACGAGCCAAGCCGCGGCCATGAAAAATCTGGATCGGGCAGACGCTTTGCTTGCGCAGGCGAGCGAGAGCGTTACCCAACTGGAACTGAATGAAGAGAAGGCTCACATTCTGCGGGTGCGTGTCGAGCGCGGGCTGGCAGTCGGCGATCGGCCCACAGCGGAAAAGCTGGTTGCAAAGCTTGAAGAACTAGCGTCACCCGGTTCCAGCACCAACACGCAGCGCGTTTATCATGGGGCTGCCGGAACATTGCTGCTCGATCAAAAGAACTATCCCGAAGCCATTTCGCAGCTAAGTGAAGATGACGCCAATCCTCTCTCGATGAAGCTCCTGATCAGCGCTTACCGCCAAACTGGCGATTCGGAACAAGCGGCGATTCTGAGCAAGAAGTTGGTGGAGTGGAAAGTGCCGAGCATTGAAGAGGCTTTGGCGTCTGATTCCTCTGCGCCGGCAAGCTCCGAGGCTGTTAAGAACTGACCAGCGCGTAACACGACCCCTCGATTTACAGCTCCTTCAGACCGCTACTCTCGCCTTCTCGGATCCGACGACACACGATCGTTGTCGATGAAAATCACCGCCCTGTGGAGTATCGTGTGTAATGTGCTGAGGCTGATATTGGTTTTTGCCGGAGCCGCCGCTTACGCCGGGCTTGCGATTCTGGGATGGGGCGGCGTCCGCAACTTCTTCTCGCATCCACCACTGACCACGCTATTTTCTGTGCTATTGGCGAT
>JASHQK010000284.1 GCA_030039195.1 Candidatus Sulfotelmatobacter sp. | reverse complement strand
AGTGCGCCAGTAAGAAAAAATCTCAGGACCGCGAGAAAGCTGTTCTGGAGGGAATTCGCGGCCAGCTTGGGGACCTGTTTGTCCGGGAGGTTGACGGCGCCAGCATTCAACGCTGGTACCAGGGCCTCTCGGAGGCTAAGGGGTTGTCGGCGGGCACGGCCGTTCGGCACTTCAACGTCATGCACCACATGATGGAGAAGGCCGCCACGATCTGGAGCAAGGAAACCGGCATAGACCGGAATTCGGCTGATGAGGTGGAAGTGAGGCGGCCGGATGACCAACGTGAGCGGTACCTGAGTGTGGAGGAGATCGTCAGGCTCAAGGCAGTTCTCGATGAGAAGATGTACCGCAAGGCCGGCAAGGGCATCAACCAGACGTTTTTCCATTTGCGTTTGATCGTCCTCACGGCGCTGACCACGGGCATGCGGATAGCTGAGATTTTCTCGCTCAGATGGAGCGACCTGCTATTCCGCGAGGAGCTTATTGCGGTTCGGGCCAAGCTGAAGCATGGCAAGGTTCGGTATGCGCCGATGTGCCCGGAGTTGGCCGAAGAATTCAAACGGTATCCGGCGATCCTCGGGGAAGATCGAATCTTCCCACCGGAACCGGGTGCCAAGCGGGAACTGTAACGGGTCGCGAATTTCCCCCGCCTAGCGGCCAGCTTTTCCCAAATTAGTTCCTGCCGTCCCGGAAGGAAGCGAGCGGTACGGGCGGTGCCGAGCGTGCAAAAAGCCAGCGGGATCGCACTTATCCCACAGCAATCCCATCCCGCCGAAACAGCCTCTGCATAATAGATCGAAGTGAGCGGGAGAACTCCGCATGGCTACACCACCAACGAATTCTCCCGCCGCGGAATGAACTTTGGGAGTTCGCAGCTCCCAGAGGCCAGATCCTATGCAGATCCTACACCCATTTGCCGGCTCCGTCCAACAGTACAACGAGCAACTCTCCAACCCCAATGCTCATCGCCCCGGCCACTGTCCGCAGTGCCAGACCAAGCATCCACTCAGCGCGCATGGATTCTACACGCGTACGCTCATCGACACCGCCTTCGACGGCGTCATTCGCGTGCGCCGCTACTTGTGCCACGCCTGCAGACGCACCGTCTCTCTACTGCCGGAGTTCGTCTTGCCTTACCTCCGATCCAGTTTGGCCCTGATTGCGCTGTTTCTCATCGCACGTCTGCTCCGTGGACAGACGCTCGCAACCGCCGCGCCGCCTTCCGCGCCCTACCAGCGCGGCCAGTTCTGGATTCGCCGCTTCCGTGCACAGACCCAAACGCTGTGCGCCGCGCTAGCCGCACTGACCCACCCCACTCCCGCGCCCGACTTCACTCACCGCGCCCTCGCCATGCTGGAATCCGCCGGCTGGATCGCTGCTCATCGCTTTCTGTTTGCCGGCCTGCGCTGCCACCTGCTGGGCTGGCCGCGCGGTCTGGCTCCCGACGGCCGCCGCGCCGCACTCTCCTCCGTCGCGGCGCCCGCCTGAGCCTCCCCACACACCATTTGCATGGAACCCCGCCGCCTTTCCCCTTACGCTTGGGTCCAGGAGGAAAACCACTCGATGGACGACAAGGCCGAAAAAGTCGCGCTCTTTCGTTACGGACTGATTGCGCCCCTGGTGCTGGAGACCCTGCCCCGCGGCGAACTCACGCGCCGTGCGCAACAGATCGCCGCTCGCCTCTACGATTTCCCCCATTCCACCCGGCACCAGGTCTCGGTGGACACGCTGCTGGATTGGACCCTGCGTTATCGCCGCAACGGACTCGAAGCCTTGTCGCCCAAACCGCGTCAGGATCGCGGGCGGGCCCGCACCGTCGCCCCGGAAACCGCCGCTCTCATCGAACGGCTCAAACGCGAGAACCCCCATCGCACTGGCGCCACTCTATTGCGCGATCTGGCCACCGCCAATGAGACCCATCAGGCCGGCCTTTCGGCCTCCACGCTCTATCGCTTCCTCCGCGCCCGCGGACTCACCGAACGCCAACTCATGCTCGACAAGGCCACCGCCCACAAAAAGTACGAAGCCGAGTTCGCCAACCAGATCTGGCAGTCCGACATGCTCTTCGGCCCCTGGGTCTCGCGCCCGGGCGGAGGCAAGCAGCAGGTCTTCCTGCAGGCCGCGCTCGACGATGCCAGCCGCCTCATCCCGCACGCCCAGTTCTACCCCAACCAGGGGCTCGACGCCTTTCTCGACTGCCTGCGCCAAGCCATCGCCGCCCGCGGCATCCCCACCCGCCTCTACATGGACAACGCCAAAATCTACCGCTCCCCGCAGTTGGCCCGCATCGCCGCTTCCATCGGCATCCTCATCGTGCATACCCCGCCCTATCAGCCCGAAGGTCGCGGCAAGATCGAGCGCTTCTTCCGTTCCGTGCGCGAGCAGTTTCTGGCCTCGCTCGACCTCAAGCTCCTGCTGTCCCTCCAACAGCTCAACGAGCGCCTGTGGCACTGGCTCGACACCGATTATCACCGCCGCGAACATAGTTCGCTCCAGTCCACGCCGCTGCTGCGCTGGCAGCGCGATATCGAACAGGTCCGCCAGCTCCCCCCGTCCACCGATCTACGGCGCCTGTTCTTTCATCGCGTGGACCGCCTGGTGCGTAAAGATTCCACCTTCCTGTTGAAGAATTACTTCTTCGAAGCGCCCTCCCACCTGACCGGCAAGCGCATCGAAGTGCGCTTCGATCCGCTGAATCTCACGGGGCTGGAGATCTACTTCGAAGGACAGCCGCAAGGCCGGGCTCGGCTAGTGGATGCGGTGGTCAATGGGCTGTTGCCGCCTTGGGAACTGGAGGAGAAGTAATCGTGTGGGAATCCTTCTTCGGCTTCAAGAAAACGCCTTTCTCCGACAGCCCCGACGCCAAACAGCTGTTCGCTTCTCAAGCCTGGAACCAGGTCAAGACGCGGCTGGAGTTTCTGGCGCAGCATCACGGCGTGGGCCTGATCACCGGCGAAGTGGGCGCCGGCAAGTCCACCGCCGCGCGCGTGTTCACCGCCACGCTCAACACCAGTTTGTACAAGATTCTCTACGTGCACTTCTCCTCGGGCTCCGCGCTCGATCTGTTGCGCCAGATCGCGCTCGAACTCGATCTGGAGCCGGCCCACTTCCGTGGCGACCTGGTGCGCCAGATCTCCGGCGCCATCGTGCGTCTGAACCAGGGCAAGAAGCAGCACCCCATTCTGATCTGCGATGAGGCCCATCTGTTGCCGCATCCCGCCCTGGAACAACTGCCGCTGCTGTTGAACTTCGACATGGACTCCTCGCGTTTTCTCACCCTCCTGCTGGTCGGTCAGCCGCTACTGAGGCGCACGCTCTCTCTGCAGATGCATGAAGCCTTGCGGCAGCGCGTCAGCACGCAATATCACCTGGAAGGACTCACGCGCGAGGAACTCGACGCCTACCTGGCACAGCAGCTCAAAGCCGCCGGCGTGTCGCAGCCGCTGTTTGACGAGACCGCTCGACAGGGGATGTATCAGGCCACCAAGGGCATTCCGCGTAAGGTCAACAAGCTGGCCATGACGGCGTTGCGGCTGGCCGCAGCCAGTAAGTCGCAAACCGTCAGTGAAGCCATCTTGCTCGATGCCGTGGCGGAGGCGATGCTGTGAAACAGTCCGCTGCCAAATCCGCTGTCTTATCGCTCGAACAGCTACTCGCCGAACAACCGGCGGCGCCGCCGCCGGGATGGATCGAGCCGGGACTGTTACCATCTTCCGGCATTCTGTTTGTGGGCGGCGAGCCTAAGGTGGGCAAGAGTCTGCTGGTGGCCAATCTGGCGTTAGCGCTGGCTGCCGGCAAAGACCGCGCCGGTTTCATCATCCCCGCGGCGCGCCGCGTTCTGGTCTGCCAGTTTGAACTGCCCACCCCGCAGTTTGTGGGACGGCTGGCGATGATGCGCCGATCCCTGGGCGCGGCCGCCGACCGAAACCTGCTGGTAGACACGCGCGCCGGCGGCAACCTGCTCAGCGCGCCACAGGGTCTGAATCACTTTCTGAATGCCGCCCATCAGGCCGCTGCTGAGGTGATCGTGCTCGACCCTTTGTACTCTACTCACGACCAGGACGAAAACGATACCCGTTCGATGGCGGCCCTGTGCCAGAGCCTGTTGCGGCTGCGCGATGCTTCCAAAGCGGCGCTCATCGTGGTGCATCACGTGCGCAAATCGATCGGGCGCGATGAGATCGGCAGCGCCTTCCGCGGTTCCTCGGCGCTGCACGCGGTGGGCGACTCCTACCTCCTGCTCACACGCCCTTCGGCTCATCTCGCCGCCACCGTCGAGTTGCGTTTCCAGTTTCGCTACGCCGCGCCCTCCGTTCCCCGATTGCTCGAACTCGATCCGCAGACGTTGTGCTTTTCCGCCGCTGGGGCGGCGCCCGCCCGTGCCGCCGCCAGTCGGAAGAAGGTCGAGCAGGAGCAGGTGACGCAGGCGTTGGCTGGTCTGGGACGGCAGGCTCGCTATAACCAACTCCGCCAGCAGGTCATGGAGCAGACCGACTGTTCCAAGCGCACCGCCCAACTGGCGATCGGCGCCGCCTGCCGCCAAGGGTTGATTGTTCAAGTTGACGGCCAATATCGCCTACCGCTGTAGCGCGATTGGCCGCATCGAGGTCCGCTCGGGGTCGCGCCCGGCGGATGCCCAGGGCCGATGCGACGGGGCTGGCTCCGAAGAAATCGGCTCAAACCCTCCCGCCTCCCCATGGGGACGCGGGAGGGTCTCTCTTTTCCGACAAACAACAAAAGCTGCATTTCTTTGGTGAAGCTCCCGAGCGGAGGCCCTGGGCCAAAAACGCGCGCCCGGCTGCTTTTGCCGGGCGTTCACAATCGGCCCTTCTGGCTGGGGTACACGCATTTGCCTATACGGGTGAGTATCCTATCCCGCCGACCAACACCATCTCGCCGGCCGCGCCTGTCTGAGTCTGAGAAATAGGACGGGGATCAACATGAGACCTTCGAGGGGAAATAATGTGGGCCGTTACAACGGTCTTCTCGGTGGGCAGAATCCCAGCCCGCCTTCGCCCCGTGTTCCCGGGCACTAAAGTAGACATAATATTCGTTATGCATAGTCATCTCAACCTCGCGGCAGCTCATACAACCGCGCCCCCTGGACCTCTCCCACCTCCCGAGCGCCCCACAATCCGGTGTTCCGCCGCAGATCCTCCGCACCCGCTTCGCCGTCGAAAATCAGCACATAGTCAATCCCGCGGCGCTTGAGTTCCTCCGCGGCCTGGCGGCGTATGCCGGCGGGCACAGGAACGTCGGAGACGTCAGCACCGTCCGCCAGCTTCGTCCATCGTCCGTCGGGACCGAGGCCTTCCAACCTCAGCCGCAGCGCGGGTTGATCCGGCACCGTCTCCATCACCACCGCATCGGCCGTCAAAGGCTGCCCGAATTCCGCGCGCACGGTCTGGCCTGGGCGCAGCGTGTCGCCCGAAAGCCACAGAGTCACCAACCGGCCGTCGAAAGCGTTCCCGATGCCCCACGGGAAAGGTTGCGCGTCCAGTTTCCATCGGGCATCCCGCCCGTGCTCGATCCCGCCGTCCAGAATGTGCACCTCGTTGACGCTCCACGATCCCGGCCCGGTCCCCAGTTCCACCAGCCGCACACCCCGCAGCGACTGGCGCGGGAAGGCCCATCGCCATCTCCAGGTGGGGGCAGCGCCGGGCACCGACCCGCTCCACAGGATCGCCCGGCTCACCACGTTCTCCTGCGACTGGTACCCCACCAATATATTGCGCGAAGTGTACGCGTCCGGAATCGGCGTATTCGTAAAAACGGCCGAGCCCGGCCGGGTGGCCTGTTCCACCATCCGGGCGACGCCGTAGAGCGGCAGGTTGGAGCGCAAAAATCCATCTTCCGGCTTGATGCGCAGAGCCTCGCGGTACGGCACCTTGAATAGGTGCCACGCGTCCGGGTGGCTGTACTTCGGAATCACCGCCGGCCAGGAAAGCACCGCGTGCAACAGGGCGATCGACAGAGGCAATCGGGGAATGCGGCTCAGCCCCAGGACCAGCGCCAACGCCACGAAGGGCAGGCATGGCAGAAGGAACCGGGCGCTGATGTTCGAAAAATACGGAGCCGCGAAAAACGCACCCGCCAGGAGCAGATGCCGGCCCTCGCGCCGTCTCAGCGCGAGCAGCGCCAGGGGCGACAAAAGAAACACCGGCCCGATCAGGCCGTCGAGCGAGCCAAAGGTGGTCACCTGCATGGGAATCTGCCACCGGCTGGTGAGCGAATACCACGCCAGATGATGCCGGTATTCGTTTTCAAATGAATTGGTTATATAAGGATTAGGAAACCATTGGTTGAAAAATGGGGCTACAGGATTCTGTAGCCAAAGGTAGTTCTTCACCATCCACGGCACTACCAGCAGGGACTCCGCGGCTGCCGCCAACGCCACCTGCCGGATGCGCCGGGCGAGAGTCCCCCGCCCCACCAAAGCCGCAACCGCGCAGACATACACCAATCCCGGCCAAGCCGTGTATTTCGCGGCATAGCCGAAGCCGGCCACGAGACCCGCCGCCGCCAGCCATCGCCCGGAAGGCTCGTCGCGCCAGCGCTCCAGCACCGCGAAGAGGGTGAAAGCGATGGCTGCGACGGCGACATCGTTGTACGCGCTGGCCGCCTCGACCCCCACCAGAGGAGAGGCGAAGATCAGCAGGCAACCGGCCGCTCCAGCCGC